>JAUWKY010000139.1 GCA_030613915.1 Syntrophobacterales bacterium | reverse complement strand
ATAGAGCATAGGGAAATACAGCTGGCAGCAAGGAGATTAGTCAATTAGAGAATTAGAGAATTAGTCAAAGAGGCTAGTCATTCTCAGCTTACCGTTTGCCGTTTACTAATCAACTAATTACCTAATTCCCTAATCAACTGCTTGATGCTATGGACGTAGTGTCTTTTGGCTAGTTCATGGAAGAAAAGATCCGCATAGGAATAAGTACATGCCTCTTAGGTGAGAGTGTTCGCTACGACGGCGGGCACAAAAGGGATCGGTTCGTTACCGATACCCTCGGTCAATTTCTGGAGTTTGTACCAGTTTGCCCGGAGGTGGAATGTGGGCTGGGAGTGCCCCGGGAATCAATGCATCTGGAGGGGGACCCGGACTCACCCCGCCTGGTCACAAGCCGGACCAGGATTGATCACACCAAGCGGATGATCACCTGGGCCCGAAAAAGGGTGAAGGAACTGGAGAAGGAGGATCTGTGTGGCTTTATCTTCAAGAGCCGTTCCCCCAGTTCAGGCATGGAGAGGGTCCGGGTTTACAACGAAAAGGGAATCCCGGGAAAAAAGGGCGTGGGCATGTTCGCCCGGATTTTCATGGAGCATTTCCCCTTGCTTCCAGTTGAAGAGGATGGGCGACTGCACGACATTAAGCTGCGGGAGAACTTCATCGAGCGTATCTTTGCACTGAAGCGCTGGAGGGACCTCTTGGATGAAAAAAGGAGCAGGGGGAGGCTGGTCGCCTTCCACACGCAGCATAAGTCGCTCATTCTATCTCACGGCCAGAAGCATTCCCGCATCCTGGGAAAACTGGTGGCGGCAGCCAAGAGCATCTCTCCTAAACAGCTATACTCGCAATATCAGGCTTTGTTTATGGAGGCCTTGAAGCTAAAAACCACCGTCAAAAAAAATACTAACGTGCTCCAGCACATGATGGGATATTTCAAAAAGCAGCTCTCCGCTGGCGAAAAGTACGAACTGCTGGAGATATTCAATCAATACCGGGAAGGCTATATTCCCCTTATCGTACCCCTTACTCTGATCAAACACTATGTGGGCAAATACGACCAGCCTTACCTCAAACAGCAGGTCTACCTGAACCCACACCCGGTGGAGCTCAAGCTCAGAAATCATGCCTGAGCTGATAGAGGATTGCGGATTTGGGATTGAGGTATTGAGGAATTCAGGAATTGCGGATTTAACTCGTCCTCGTTCTTGATATGTAGAGGTGGAAGTTGATGGAAATTACAAATCACAAAACCCAATGAATAAGGTTTCAGCTTCTATGTTTCTTTTTCCTGACACCTGACACCTGACACCTGATCCGCCTCCGGCGGAACACCTGAAACCCTGAGATTTGGTGCTTGGGATTTGAGATATTTGATTTCAGAGATTTCTACTACTTTTACTACTTTTACTACTTTTGTGATTTGAACGATTTCTACGATTTACCGTTTACTGCGCGAAGCGCCCTGAGGCTGTCGAAGGGCTTACTACTGAATGTGAGATGGGTATTGTAAATAGATAAATACCCGCACGAAGAAAATATGATGACTTCTTGGTTAGAAACCTACAAACCAGTGGCATCGAGCCGAATGCAGCTTTGGCTGGCCGGTGTCATGTGGAGTTGTGTTGGTGCTGGACTGTTTTCTGTCGGCACCTACTGGTTGCTCAAAAATGGAGAAGCAAAAGGTTTTATTCTACTGGCTATTGCCACAGGTTTGGGGCTTGGAAAAGCCTTGTTGGTTCTGGATCGGACAACACTCCGCAACATCGCCCGGGTCAAATCGCGTGGAGAAGATCGATGCTTTGGAGGCTTTCTCTCGCCGAGAGTCTGGATCTTAGTAATAGGAATGATGCTTCTGGGCCGAATACTCAGGACAAGCGGCCTGCCAAAACCGATCCTCGGAGTGATCTATGGAGCCGTGGGTATTGGCCTTTTGTTCTCTAGTCGACTTATCTGGAGGGCGTGGAAAAACCAGCGTGAAGCAAAGGTATCGGCAGTGGAGAATCCTGATGAGAAATAACCTAGCCCGGATGTTTCATTAGTTCTCAACCTGCCTTACTTGCTTGAGGCCAAATTGTGCTTATCTTAAATGGAAATTGCTGAAATAAACAATGCATGGAGCTCCATTTAAGTGGAAGGAAGGAGTTAGATATGAAAGATAAACGTAATTTCCACCTTGAGGTGCAGGAACATATTGACTGTTTTGCAAACACAGATCCGCTTAAGGAAATGTCCGAAATTAACGGAGATACGGACAAAGACCAGGCTGCCTTGAAGTGGATGGCCCTGACGGTATTGCATGGCATTAATTTCAACGCCAAAAAGATTTCCCTCAGGACTACAGCAGACGGTACTACAACTGTGCATGCCAAGTATCGTAAGGCGGATTTACCATCGCCTGGTGGGGACATAGGCCGCAACGTAATTGAAGCGGTACGTCAGATTACCCATTTTGAGGGTGACGAAGGGAAGGGTCCTTTGGCCCTTGGCGTTCGCAATGATAGTCTCGAAATCGGTGTCAGCGTTAAACGCGACGAGCACGGGGAGACGGTTACCTTTAAATTTCCAAAAGACAGCTAACTGAGTTTGAAAGGAGACAGGATGAGTAGCAAGACCGAAGAGCGGATAAAGGCGTTGGAGGTAGCTCTCAACAACGAGTCGAGGGAGAGGGATTTCTACCTGAAGCACGCCGAGAGAACGAACAACTCTTTTGGGAAAATGATGTTCCAATCCATTGCCAATGATGAAAATGAGCATTACCAACGAATACTAGAACTTCACCAAAAACTAGAAGAAGAAGGAAAATGGCCGGAGACCATACCCATTAAGGTCAAAGGCACCGACATGAAATCCATTCTGAAAAAAGTGGTGGAATCAGTAGATACTTCTGCTCAAGCCGACACCGATGACATGGAGGCGGTACAGATAGCCATTGATTTTGAAACCAGGGGGGAGCAGTTTTACAGTGATCTGCGTGACAGCGTTGACAACCCTGTAGAAAAAGAATTCTATGGCGTACTTGCGTCCATGGAGAGGGAGCACCGCCTCTCGCTGGAGGATACCCTGGAGTATTTCAAGGATCCTGAGGGCTGGTACCGTATGAAGGAAAAGCGTCATCTGGATGGAGGGTAGAATAATGAGATAGGAGTGGGACGCGTCCATTCCACCTGTGAACTTCAGAGCTGCCAAGAGCCATCCACAAAAGATTGAGGGTGGCTTTTTTCTTAGCTCATTTGGGCCATGCGGCGCCCCATTATCCCGCTGATTGAAGAGATTGTTCGTTATGGATTTCAGCTGTCAAAGATGTGGTAGATGCTGTAAAGAGATAGGGATTCCCTGGGCAGAATTGGATCCTCGTCTTGTTTCCGATTATCTAAATATGGACCTCCATGACTTTCTTGATTCCTGTGGTTTTATCGTTAATGAATACTCTGGCGAAATTGAACCTGCAGAATTTGGCGTCACACCCTGCCCGTTCCTTAAATGGGATATGGAAAAAGCTGTTTGTAAGATTTACCCTGTAAGACCTTGGATTTGTAAGGGCTATCCAGGTCCTGGGATTAGATGTAGAAAAGAGCAGAAAGAGTTTTGACTAGCCCGGATATTTCATGAATTGCTGTCGCGAGACCACGAAGATGGGCGGGCCACCTGGAAACCGTCCCGCGGCACCGCGGGATTGGTGCCGAGGCGTACCTGAACGGTACGTCGCAGGGACCGACACCCGAGGACGCCAGGAAGGGCGGCCATATCCGTGGTCGCAGCAAGTTATTCATGAAATATCCGGGCTAGGGCTGGCACGCGTTCAATCGTCCGGTGTAACCTTCCAGGATCTTCCTCGCTTCAGCTTGCCCCGGTGCTTTTTTTCGTCAACGCGCTTTTGCATTGCTGCCAGCGATATTCTCGTTGGTTTCCTTTTGGGCTTTTGTTTGAGAGCTTGCTGCAACAATTCGATGAAGCGTTCCAGAGCCACCTCTTTGTTGGCTGCCTGGCTGCGAGTCTTTTGGGAGATGACCCGAAGAATTCCCTTTTTGCTGATACGGGTTGCTATCCCGTCAAGAACAAGTTGTTTCTGTTCTGAAGTAAGACTTGGAGAATTGATAACGTCAAATCCGAGTGTCACCCGAGTGCTGGCCTTGTTAACGTGCTGACCCCCGGGGCCCCTACTACGGGAAGCGGTAAATTTCAGCTCATCTTTGGGAATCGAGAGTTGATCAGTTATCCGGATCATAGGCATAGGTTAGCAATTATGAACGTGATTGATAACTAAAACTTTTCTGAATTAACTGCAGACAAACACAGACAAAGACATTGATCCGCGAAGAACGCTAAGAAAACCCTGTTGTGAAAAATCAATATGCAGATGTTAATTGTATTTCACTAACTGGCTGTTAAACAAGACCAGAACCGGCTAGAATCGTCATACCGGACACGGCGACGCCGGGATCCGGTATCCAGTAGGCCATTTTTTGGATTCCGGATATCCGCCGGGGCGGATTCCGGAATGACGGGAACGGTCATCCCACCAAAGGAGTGTTTTTCAACCTTTTTGGATGAGATAGGTCTATTAACCTTCGTCTGGAGTATTACTCTGAGCCGTCCGGGCGCGTATCAGTTCGGGGGTCAATTCGTCCTGTTCGCTTTGTAACTGCAGGAGCACGATGGCAGCGATTACCAGTACCCCGCCGAGAATTTGCAGGGGCTCGAGGATCTCGCCTAGAAAGAGATAGGCGATGAACCCTGCCGATATCGGCTCCAGGGTGGCCGTTATTGAGGCACGGGTTGAGCGGATGTAATTAATGCCAACGAAATAGAGGCCAAAAGGGATGGCGGTACCCATGAATGCTATGTATAGGAGCCCAAGCCATTGCGGCAAGGTGAATCCAGCCCACAGGTAGTGGAAAGGAGGATAGAAGATATACCACGGGATTGCGGAGAACAGGAGGGCATAGAATAGTACGGTCCAGGGGGAATAGCGGTGCATGGCCCGTTCTCCAAGTAAAGCGTATCCCGCATAGCAAACTGCCGATGCCAGTCCCCACAGTATTCCAGCCCGGTTCAGTTGCAACAGTTGGAGGTTGTATGCTCCCACCACCAAGTAACAGCCGGCAAATGATAGGAGCAGGGAGAGTAACTTAGACACGGTAACCCGCTCCCTCCAGAAACAGATGGAATAGCAAGCTACCATGATTGGGGCCAGATATTGCAGGAGTATGGCCGCTGCCACTTGGATTTTGCTGATGGCAGTGAAGTACGTTAGTTGAACCAGGGCCATGACGACGCAGCCCAGGAATATGAAAAACCCTAAGTCTTTGGGTTTAATACGAAAAAGATGTCTGGAACGGATCCCAAAGAAGACGGCGAGCAACAGCGAGCCAAAGGTCGCCCGAACCTGGACTACGTCCAAAGGAGTAATTCCACCAGCAAAAAGCCCCTTACCAATTGTCCCCGATGCAGCCCACAAGATGGCTGCGGCTATTACACAAAGATAGCCTTTTGTGGCACCAGCGGCTACAGAACTCTTTGAAGTCAAACTGGGCGTTCTTATAGAAGCTTCGTCAGGGTTTCGCTTCATACGATCAGTTAGTAGTTTCAAAACCCACCCCGGTGTCGGGGGGGATTGTTTACTCGTAGGTCCGACGGATTCGCTTCAGCAGTGGTTTCATATCGTACATAAAGGATTGTTGCCCTAATTTTGCCAGTTTGTCCAGCCACTTTTGCCGATAAGCCATCTGCCCCCTTCTGAATAGTTCTGATGTCTGCTGCCAGCAGGAATGCTCCGTCTGTGTTTTTATGGCGTCCAACTCAAAGAGAATGGGAAATAATCCCCGGAGTCTGACCTTGCTGTTCTCGCTGGTGTCTACATCATCGAGGTAATTTAGTGCGCCTGTAGCCCAGAATTTCGCGTGGGCGGCCTCGTGCTGAACGACACTTTGAAAGTCGGCGTAATTGTAAGCGGGGTGGAACATCTTCGGTCCAAAGGTCATACGGGAAGGGTAACCTCGTCCCATGGCAAGAGCGTGACTTGTGGGTCGATGGTTTCCGTTCTTGGTTCTCACCAGCGGGTTGGAAACAGCGAGCATTTTCACTTCCTCAGAGTACAGAACCTGCAATACATGTTCTGGTAGCCCCTCCTGCTGTACGTAGGAAGCGATAAAGCGAACCCGCAATTCTGGTTCTGCCTGGGCTTGAGAAAAGCGCTCTTCCAGATTTTCAGTCTGTCCTCTGGCACCCTCAAGGAAAAGCGGACAGCAAACCAAGATCAACAAAATAAAGAGAATCTTATAGAGTCTAATTTTCATGATCCGAGTAAGTCTCACTAAGTCATTGCGCTAGAGGTTTTGTTTCCCATTTAGGTTAGAAATGCACACTATCTATAGTCAATTTTGCAGCTCCCTCTTAAATTAAGAAGTTTACATTCCGGGTTCAAGGATTGTGGTGGAGGGGAGACGTCAAATGTATTGGATTGAACAAGTATCAGTTGATAGCAAAATCCCCCTTTGTCCCCTCTCCGAGGCGTAGGCTCTACGAGCCGGAGGCCTTTG
>JAUWKY010000313.1 GCA_030613915.1 Syntrophobacterales bacterium | reverse complement strand
TTCCAAGAGTGGGTAGCCTAGAGTTATGTTATAGGTTTCTTCCTGTGGAGTTGCAGGCCGGCCCAAAAGTGTGGTTAGGGTCTTCCTCAAAACCGGAGCGTAGACCTCCAAATTGGGTACCACAACACCGATAGTTCCAGGTTTGAATTGCTGACAGGAATCCAGCAGGGCCTGTCCAAGATAGAGAATTTCCTGCTCCTGGTCAGGCAGGGTAACAGCATGGACATTGGTTGGCTTATTTTGGGGCAGAGTAAAAACTTGGACATTTGTTTTCTGGCTGAGCAGGTGAAAAAGATCATTTTCAATGGGAGCTGGCGCCTCAAAAGCAGCCAGTATCAAAGAGTCGGGAATAGATAAACGACCTGCATTGACAGCCCCAACGATCTTCAGGGGCAACTCGGAGGGATGCCAGCGTTTTAAATCACTGAGAGCTGAAATGAATTCTCGACAAATGTGCTGGCGCCAGGCAATCAGTGGCGAGGGGAACCTGGTTTCGGTGGGGTCTAGACGGTGACGGATCAACACCCCATAGGTTTGGTCCAGTGTTTGGCAGAGAGGTAGGTCCAAAGGTAGCTCGGCGGGCGGTGGATTATTGCGAATAATCTCATACCAAAGACGCAATCGCAGCCAGGACCCCGCGGGAGCTTTGCTTTCCCACAAATCCTGCCAGTTCTGATGCAGCCAACCATTGAGACTTCTAACTTCCAGAGGACGCCAACTATTATGGCCTTTCTCTAATTGCTGGAGCCGATAGCGGTTCTGAAGTTGGCGAGCCAGACGGCCCCCAGAAGTGAGAATGAGCGTGCCAGGCTGCCACGAATCGATGATTTTCTGCTGCCACTGATCCGTTTTCGATGCCAAGTTCATGCTTTCATAATTTCATCGAGGAGTACGGTGGCGTAAGAGCCTTTGGGAAGAAAAAACTCCAAGCGCAAACCCTCTTTTTCTTGACACACATTGACCTCTTTGAGCGCTATGCGAAGAGATCTCCTACTTCCCGGTTGCTTGCGAAAAACATCCGGTGTCACTCCCTGACTGCTGAGGATTTTTTCTTCCAGGGCAGCGGCTTCATTCCCGGCGCGTTTCATTTTTTTTCCCCAAATTGGACCGGTTGCGCTTATCTCCAGTCTATCTGCCCGCGGCTGCTCTTTTTCCGGATCAGACACCAGGAAAATCCCGCCGGTGTCATGCTTCTTAGCGATGTCCCCCTGAAGCAGTTTGGCAAAGAGATCTTTTTCCATTCTTTCCTTCAGGGTGAGATTAAAAAGAAGTGAGTTGTAGGAGCTTACCAGGAGCTTCCTCTTTCGCACTGAGCGAAGGCGGTATTGACCCAGCAACAACGCCAGACCTTTTTCCGGGTTGTCGCCTCTAGCGCCGAACCGTTGAGGCCCGTAAAAGTTTGGAAGTCCAAATGTTTGCAACTGTTGGATTATGGCCTGGGCCCTGTTTTCCGCTTCTGCATCTGCTTGCCGGATGAGGATGGTAAAACGGTTCCCCAAAAGGTGGCCAGTGCGGAGCTTATTGGAGTGATGCCTAATTTGTAGAATCTTGATGCCTTCACCAGTCAGTCTATCCAACCGACTCTCTGATATATTTTCGCGCGGGACCGATACCCACTGGCTGGTTATGGCACGTTTGTCTTTCCACCCTGCTAACCCCACCTCCTCATCGCGGAGATGCAGATGTTTTCGAATGCATGCGACAAAATCCAGGGTGGAGAAGTTTACTTTCTTCAGCAGAAGAAAGGCAAAGTTTCCTTGGTCGGAAAAGTCGTAGAGGGGAATCTCCTCGACAACGAAATCTTCCGGCTGTTCTTTGATGCGACCGCCGGTGCCGGGGAGGTCTTGAGTAAGGAATATTCGACCGAAGGTGTCGTTCATATCTGGATTCGCATGATTTGGGTTCTGAGCAATGTGACGCGGGGAAACGGAGAAGGGGAGATACGGTGATCGAATACAAGCCATTGTAGTGTCAAATTATCTCCGCGTCGCCGGATCACCGCATCGATCCGCTAGGCTGGCAACAGCGACTTGAGGATCTTATTGTCCAGTTTTTTCAGAATCGCCATGGTGAGTTTAAGGGTTGCCTGGAAGTCATCTAGATGAATGAGGCCGCTATGCCCGTGGGCATAACGAACCGGCACCGCCAAGACCACCGTGGGAATGCCGCCCTGGGCCAGATGGATGGGACGAGCATCGGTTGCTCCACTCTGGCGCACAGCAAGTTGATGAGCAATCTTGTGCTTCTTGGCCAGTTCTGTTACCCACTGCCAAAAATGGCGGTGGATGATGGTGGAAGGATCGAAAAGGCGAATCTGGCAGCCTTTGCCCACAGCACCCTGGGGACTATCCTTAGTAATCCCGGGAAAGTCGTCAGCAGGTGCTCCCTCTAAAACTACTGCGGCCTGTGGTTTGACAACCTCAACCGCAGTCACCGCACCCCTGGTACCGACTTCCTCCTGTACGGTGGCGGTAGCCACAACCGTATTTGGATGAGAAGACAATTGCTTCATGGCAGCAACCAGTACCGCACAGCCAACCCTGTCATCCCAAGCCTTATTGGCCAGTAATTTTTTGTTATAAATTGCGAAATGACTTACCGGTGTAATAAGATCCCCCAGCTGTAATCCCAGAGAGGCGATCTCTTTTTTGGAAGCAGCACCCACATCCACTAGAAGGTCTTCCACCTTGAGTTCGCTTTTTTGCTCTTTTTTGAAATGGGGCGGTCCCGAAGCCACTATTCCCTCAACAGGACCTTTGCTGCCGTGGATATGAAGACGTTGGCCTGGAAGATGGCTGGCGATCCAACCACCTAATGGTTGCAGCCTCAGGTACCCCGCGTCGGTGATGTTCTGGAGCATGAAACCCACCTCATCCATGTGGGCTGTGAGCATAAGACGCGGTTGCTTTCTGGTTCCTTCTTTGGTAGCAATGAGGGAACCCAGGCCGTCACGGTGGATCTGACACTTCGATTCCAAGTGATGTCTGATGAGGCGTGCTACCGGCTCTTCCCCTCCCGGGGGTCCGGGGCAGGATGACAGTTCTGCCAAAAGCTCTATCAATTCTTTCATAGTTTCCTCCCTGATGGTCTCACTATGAGACAATAAAAAAAGAGATAATTCAACTGGAAGTTATTATGCTCCCGAGGTCGACAGGGGATAGTTACTTTGGATGCTTATTAATAGGCCGGTACAGAGACCGGCCCTTCGCTCGA
>JAUWKY010000063.1 GCA_030613915.1 Syntrophobacterales bacterium | reverse complement strand
ATCTTATACTTTGATCTACTAAAGTGAGCCTAAAATTCGAAATCCGCAATCCGAAAACGATTATTTCTTTAGCTCCGCAGGATAACGACATGCCCCCTCTCCCCGCAAGAGACTGTGTCGCAATTCGTCATCCCGGCCAAGTCCCGCAAAGCGGGACGCGAGCCGGGATCCAGAAACGGGCTGATTATATTGAACTTTCACTGGATTCCGGATCTCGCCCACCTTAGGTGGACTCGTCCGGAATGACGGGTTCGGCGAATTGTGACATAGTTTCCAAGGGGAGAAGAGATCTTTGCGGAGTTAAGTGCATAGGCGTATTAGAAATTCGAAATCCACAGAGTATCTATGAGCACGATTTTTGTCGAGGTGGCGGTAGTGCTGCCGGTTATCGGTACCTATTACTACAGGGTGCCCCCAGACTTGCGCCGAGAGGTAGCAGTGGGGCGGCAGGTGCTGGTGCCATTTGGCAGGAGGCGGCTGACCGGCTATGTACTCAGGCTGGAAGAGCAGCTGCCAGCTAGCATGGACGCAGCCATCCGCGATGTTCTCCAGGTCAGTTCAGAGGAATGTTATTTTAGCGAAGCGCACCTACCATTTTACCGGTGGCTCAGCAATTACTACCTTGCACCTCTGGGGGAAGTAATAAGGTCTGCTTTACCCAGGGGCACCAGCACCAGTACCCGTCGTGCCGCCTTCGTTCGGGAGGCGGGTCTTCGTTCCCTCCGTCAGTCAACTTTAACAGCAGACGAAACCGCAGTGCTCTCCTTGCTCCGGGAGCACCCTGGTTTGACCCTGGCGCAGATTCGTCGCCGCTTGCCCATACAGAGAGTGGACCGTGTTTGTCGAACCCTCGGTCGTAAGAATGTGATTGTCTGGGAGGATCAGCAACAGGAGCCTCAGATAAAGCCCAGGAATCTCAAGGTGGTCAGAGGACTGCACCATCTTGAGACATCATCCTTCTCAGAAGGACAGCTGAAACCAAAAGAGAAAGAGATACTCAAACTGTTGGAAGAGGGCCCCAGACTGCTCCGCGATCTAAAAGGGATGGTAGGCAATGGTTACTACTGGATCCGGAAAATGGTCGATCGAGGCTTGGTTTCAGTGAGTTTAGAAGAGGTCTATCGTGACCCCGTCGGCCCACCCCTAATTGAGACTACTCCCCCACACCAGCTTACCGGTCATCAGGAGCAAGCGCTTGGAACTATCACCCAGGCCCTTGAAAAGAACTGTTTTGCCAGTTTTTTGCTCCACGGAATAACCGGCAGCGGCAAGACAGAGGTGTATTTAGCTGCCGCGGCTGAAGCCTTGCGGTTGGGACGCCAGAGTCTGATCCTGGTGCCGGAGATCGCTCTCACTGCTCAGATAGAAGGACTTTTTCGGCAAAGGTTCCAATCTCGGGTGGCCATCCTCCATAGCGGCCTCGGCAGTGGTGAGCGACGGGATGAGTGGGTGCGAGTTCGCAGGGCTGAAGTTGATGTGGTGGTGGGAGCCCGCTCGGCACTGTTCGCACCTCTAGACCGACTGGGACTTGTGGTAGTGGACGAGGAACATGACAATTCCTACAAACAGGAAAGAACCCTTCGGTATCATGGGCGAGACGCGGCCGTGATGCGAGCCAAGTTGGAAGCGGCTGTGGTAGTCATGGGTTCAGCAACTCCTGCTCTGTCTTCATATCACAATGCTCTTCAAGGAAAGTTTCATTTGCTTACCCTGCCAGATCGAATCGATCAGCGTCCTTTGCCCAAGGTCACCGTCATCGACATGAAGCTTCAGAGAAAGGTTGATGTGCTCTCCATTCCCCTGCGCCAGGCCCTGGCCGACACTCTTGCTGCTGGTAAGCAGGCTCTGCTGCTCATCAATCGACGCGGTTACGCCAATTTTCTCCTCTGCCGCCGCTGCGGCCATGTCACCCATTGTCACAATTGCGCTGTGAGTCTTACTTGGCATCGGGCCGGCGAGAAACTCCGCTGCCACTTGTGCGGCCTTGCTATGGCTGTGCCCCCAGTGTGTCCCCAATGTGATGCTGCTACCCTCAAACCCTTTGGCTTTGGCACCCAGCGGGTGGAGTCGGAGGTACAGCGTCTTTTTCCGGAAGCCCGGGTCAGCCGCATGGACCGAGACACAACGAGGAGCAAGCGGTCATATCGCCAGTTCCTTTCTGATCTCAGCCGTGGGCGGACCGATATTCTTGTTGGTACTCAAATGATCGCCAAAGGCCACGACTTTCCTAATATCACTCTCGTGGGGGTGGTGAGTGCAGATATTGCTCTACAGTGGCCGGATTTCCGCGCTGCTGAGAATACCTTTCAAGTTTTGACCCAGGTGGCGGGAAGGGCAGGTCGGGGTGATAGCCTGGGAACGGTGCTGGTACAGACGTACAACCCGGAGCACTACTCTATCCGTTTTGCCAGGAGGCACGACTATAGTGGGTTTTTTAAAGAGGAGATGGCTTTTCGCCAGGAACTTGGCTATCCGCCATACCTACGGCTGATACTGTTTCACTTGGTGGGCAACGTGGAGGAGAAGACCCTAGAGGCTGCGCAGAGGCTCGCGGCTAAATGCCAGGAACTCCTTCAGCAACGGCCGGAGTTTCTTCAGGAATTACAAATGCTCGGTCCGGTGGCTGCTCCCCTTGCCCGCGTCAAAGGCAAGCATCGCTGGCACCTGCTGCTCAAGTCCAAAAAATCAACTCCCCTTTTGGAGGTCGGGCGACAGCTTGTGAATTGGGGGTACGGGGAGTTTAAGGGTTTTGGCGTGAACCTCACTGCCGATGTGGACCCGATTTCACTCATTTAAGCTCTCAGCGATCAGCCCTCAGCTTTCAGCTCTCAGAAAAAAACATAGGTAAGAAGTTTTCATTTATGCAACTTTAGGCATTTTCCTAGCTGACACCTGACACCCGAAACCTGGTAACTAAATTCTTGCTACCATTCACTGGATACCGGATCTCGTCCGGTATGACGATTATAGGTTCATCGGCACTATTGCAACAACCTGTGGGGCGGATTGGAAGGTTCTCGAATATGATGGTATGAAGAAGCCCTATCTGTTTAGGCACTCCCCTGGCTATATATACATAACCATTATGGTGAGATCTGCTTGATTCTCCTCAAAGTCCTTAACGAAACCTTGCAGGGACGCGATCTCATTGAAACCCAGTTTCCTGAAGATTGTCCGGGCTTCAACAGATGTGGGTGCAATCTCTGCGGTGAGCTGTTCCAAACCGAAGTAGGCTGCTATCTCGATCAATTCTTGAATGAGGCGAGCTGCCAACCCTTTTTGTCTGTAGTCTGGGTCGCTGGTGATACGAATTTCTCCCTGATGTTTTGTCCAGCCAATTTGATTGAAATGAAGAGTGGCATTGGCCACAATGCGGCCATCATCTAAAGCAAGCACTGGTAAGACAACATCATAGTCCAGATCGTAAATCCAATGTTCAATTACCTCGAGATCGGTTACGTCATCTTTCAACCCCATTCGGTCTTCGGGGGGCATTCTCAAGAAATATTCGTGCAGTGCCTGCTGATCTTCTTTTCTGAGAGGCCTCAAGGTGAGTTGGGTCCCGTCTCTTAAAGTAGTTCTCTTAGGGTATTCGTAAAGAATCATGGAGAAGCAACCTCCTTTTCTCTACTTTCTGTTTTCCTACATGTTTTTTATTTTAGGCATTTTAGCTCAGTTTAGGCATTTGTTTAGTAATGCCATTCGCGCTCGACAATACAGGCGATCCCCATGCCGGCTGCCAAGCCCACATTTGAGTCCCTTTTCTGCATCTCATAGAGAAGCGTGGTTAATATTCTGGCACCACTTGAGCCCATGGGATGTCCTAAAGCAATGGCGCCGCCATTGACGTTAACTATCTCCGGATCAAGGTTCAACTCCCTCAGGGATAAAATGGTCTGAGCAGCGAAGGTTTCGTTGAGTTCCACTAGATCGATTTCCTTGTCAAGCTTAGCCCAGACTTTATGAAGAGCACTTCGCACTGCATAAATGGGTCCGTAGCCCATCAGCTCAGGTTCACACCAGTGATAATCATAGCCAATGAGTTTGGCCATGGGCTTGATTCCCATCTTGAAGGCTTTTTCTGCACTCATCAATAACAGTGCTGCGGCCCCATCTGCGACTCCCGAGCTATTCCCTGCAGTTATGGTTCCGGCCTTGGCAAAGGCAGGCTCCAGTTTAGCCAAAGTCTCAGCGGTCGCGCCGAATCTAGGATTCTCGTCGGTAGCACAAATATTTGGGTCTCCTGCTGTTTGGGCCACCTCAACTGGCACGATCTCGTCTTTGAAACGGCCGGAAGTTGTTGCAGCTTCTGCCCTCTGATGACTCCTCGCAGCGTATGTATCCTGTTCTTCCCTGCTGATTCCGAACCTCTCTCCAACGCTATCCGGGGCAATGCCCGTTTCAGTGTCCCCAAAGGAGCACCAAAGCCCGTCCTGGATCATGGTCGCGATGGCTTCCTCGGACCCCTTTTCAGGCTGCTCGGCAGTTTGCGGCAGGAAGAAAGTTGTGGCGCTCATATTTTCCATGCCCCCGGCAACAATGATATCCGCGTCTCCGGACTTTATGGTCTGAGCTGCCATGATTACCGCTTTCATTCCTGCACCACAAACCTTGCTCACTGTAAAAGACGGACTGTATTGGCTTATCCCGGCTCGCACTGCGGCCTGTCCTGCCGAATTCTTGCCCAGTCCCGCCTGCAGCACGTTACCCATTATCACCTCATCAACCTTTTCTGGCCTGATTTGCGCTCTGGCAAGGACCTCTTTTATTACGATTTCCCCCAATTCATCATATGGCACAGTACTCAACGCGCCCCCGAATCCACCAATGGCAGTGCGAACAGCACTCGCTATTACCACCTCTCGCATAGAAACTCCTTCGTCTCCGCTATTCCTGGCTCAGGTCCTTAACCAGCATAGCGATATCTTGGTACTCATCTTGATGGACATCTTTTACGAAATTTTTCAAGGTAGCTACCAGGCTGAAGCCGTTCTTTTCAAAGACCTTTATCGCATCGGTTTGGGAAGCAATGGCCCTGGCGCAGAGCTTATCCAGGCCGGCCGCGCGGGCGAGGCTTGAGAGTTCTTCCACCATTCTGGAGCCCAGGCCGCGCTGCCTGACTTCAGTAGCGATGGTTACCCGCATTTCACCAACATGCTTTCCCCAGCCCGAAGTTTGCCTGTGAAGAGTAGCGTTTGCGAGTATCCTATCTTCGTGCTCCGCCAGAATAGGTAGGACCTTGTCGTAGTTGATCTGCCGGCACCATTTCTCTACGAGTCTCCGGTCCGTTGGATCGTCTCGCAGGTATCTCAGGTCCTTTTCAGGGAGTGAGACAAAAAACCTGTAAAGACCTTCCAGATCATCGCCGATCATTGGCCTCAGGGTACAACTGAAACCATCCTTCAATAATGCCTTTTTGGGATAGTCTTGCAGCATATTTCCTCCTCGATATCCCCTGGGTCTTAGACGAGGCATGAGTAGAGGTTATCTTGACTACCGTCAATTGGAAGTTCAAATATCATGAGTTTGGTAGGGTATAGAAACAGTTAACAGGGTTCATTATAGCTGTCAATTATAAAAACCGCCACCGTCATCCATGTCAACCTCTAACCGCCGAAAGATTCCTCTAAAGCGTAGTAAAGAGCCGCAGCGGAGAGGATGCCACGGTGGAAGTCTTCCAGGGAGAAACGTTCATTGGGGGAATGGGCACTGTCATCGGGGCTGCCCCACCCCATAAGGAGGATGCTCTTGCAGCCAAGCATTTCTTTAAAGAGTCCCACAATGGGGATGGAACCACCTTCTCGAATGTACACCGGACTTTTGCCAAATCCGAATTCAATGGCCCTGGCAGCGGCTTGGATCGCTGGTTGATCGCGTTCGACCAGGACGGGATCTGATCCGTGCATTTCTGTGATCTGGATCTCAACACCGGGTGGAGCAATGGAGTAGACAAAATTCTTGAAGAGCTCATTGATCGTGGCTGCACGCTGATCCGGCACTAACCTCATGCTCCCCTTGGCTCCGGCTCTGGCAGGGATGATGGTTTTTGCGCCCTCGCCTGCAAATCCTCCCCAGATGCCGTTCACATCCAGTGTAGGGCGTGCTGTCTTGCGTTCCACAATGGAGCGGTCAGGTTCACCCACTAATTCGTCAACTCCCAGGTATTTTTTTAGCTCAGCTTCATCCACGGGCAAAGCGGCCATTTCCTGACGTTCTCTTGGTTCTAGTTCCAGCACATCGTCGTAAAAATTAGGAATCGCAACGGTTCCATCTTCGTTCTTGAGTTGGGCCAGCATTTCGGAAAGGACCTGAACGGGGTTGGCCACGAGCCCGCCAAAACTCCCGGAATGGAGATCGAAGCGTGGACCCTGTACTCCCACCTCCAGGTAAGAGAGCCCCCTCAGTCCATAGGTGATGGCAGGGATATCAGGTGCAAATTGGGAGCCGTCCGAAATGGCAATGACATCGGTCTTGAGCTCACCTAGATTTGCTTGCAAAAATGGACCGAGGTTGGGACTGCCTATTTCTTCCTCCCCCTCAACCAGCACTTTGACATTGAGAGGCAGTTTCCCACTTACTGCGAGTATCGCTTCCATGGCCTCGAAATAGGTAAGGCATTGTCCCTTGTTATCGGTGGCGCCCCTCGCATAGATGTAACCGTCCCGAATGTCCGGGGAGAAGGGAGGAGTAACCCATTCATCCAAGGGATCCGGGGGTTGAACGTCGTAATGCCCGTAGATAAGAAGTGTGGGTAGACTGGCAGCAGACACGAGGTGCCCGCAGACCACAGGATGACCCGCAGTTTCACGAAGCTCTGTTTGAAATCCCAGTTTCTTGAGTTTATTCACCACCCATTCTGCACTTTGTCGAGTGTTCTCAGCATACTCAGAGTCAGTGCTCACACTGGGAATCCGCAAGAAGTCGGTAAGCTCTGCCACATAGCGCTGACGGTTGGTGTTAATCTCTTCCACAACTCTCTGGGGGAGCATGGCTGTCTCCAGGATATTGTCAAGAAAGTATTTTAGCGGTGGCTGGTTATTTTGAGCAGCTTACCCAGCAAGTGATTTCTCATGTAGACTAATTCTACCCATTTCAGAAGTTTTTTCCACCACCATTTTGCCGCAATTGTGTATGCTAGCCCGGATATTTCACAAAACGGTGTGGCGAGACCGTGAAACTGGGAACCCGCTTGTCGCAGATGCCGCTTGCGGTGCGGGACTGAGCGGAGCGCAGCGAGCGCGAAGAAGATGGCCTTGCCACTAATAGCTAATGTGGGATATGGTGCCGGTTCTGAAGGGAAAGCGGGTTGCTGCATATGTCAAGGTGGACATGGTTCGTAGTTCTATTTAGCAGGGTTACCCTGAATCTGGCTGTCCGGGTGACCTACCCTTTTCTGCCGGCAATCGCCAGAGGTTTGGGAATCTCCTTTGAAAAGGCAGGTCTCCTGGTGGCGGCAAGGCATTTAGTCGGCCTGACCGGTGCGCTCTGGGGGCTTTTGGGGGAGCGAAAAGGGTACGCATGGGGCATGGTAATTGGGTTGTCCGCCCTCTTTCTCGGGAGTTTAACCGTATCCGTATCTCAAACTTTTTCACTGGCACTTGTTGGTTTTGTGCTCATTGGCCTATCAAAACCAGTCTACGATCCCAATGTGCAAGCCTTTGCCAGTAGTCGCATTCCATACTCAAAGCGGGCGCGGGCTCTGGGAATCCTTGAATCATCCTGGGCGGGGAGCTGGCTGATAGGCATTCCACTCAGTGGCTTTCTCATAGCCCACTTCGGCTGGCACAGTCCCTTCGTGCTGATCTCTGGAGCCGCTTTGGTAGCAATAATTTGCACAAAGAGTCTGAAAGAAGTCATACAGACAAACCCTAATAATAACGAATCACCAGGCCAGATTGGTTTGAACACCGGGGAAGAGGTCACCGTTCGAGCCAAGCCAGTCTTAATTCTGGGGGTTTCCCTCCTGATGGTTTTTGCCAATGAAAACATGGTGATCGTTTATGGAGCATGGCTGGAAAAGGAATTTAATCTCCAGGTGCAGACATTGGGACTCTATTCGATCCTGGTGGGACTGGCTGAACTGGGCGGCGAATTCACCGTGGTGTTTCTGGTTGATCGCTTTGGCAAAAGACGCGCAATTTTCACAGGTCTCATTCTAACAGGGCTGAGTTATCTGGCCCTGCCATTTTGCCAGAGTTCACTAATTCTAGCCTTTCTGGGTCTTATAGTTATGTTCTACCTGTTTGAGTTCACTATAGTATCGATTTTTCCTTACGTCTCCGAATTGGTTCCTTTGGAGCGAGGCAAGTGGTTGGCATTCAACTTCAGTGCATTGGTGGTGGGTCGAATGGCAGGTGCACTTTTAGGGCCCTGGCTGTGGCAACGGAGCGCTGATCTTTACACCCAAGTAACCTTCTCACTACTTGCCCAGGCGCTGGCGGTAATCCTGCTGCTGTTCAGCGCTAAACGCAAAGCGCATAGCTAAACGGTTATGCACATGACTCCGCGAAAATCTCCTCTCCCCTTGGCAACTATGTCACAACTCACCGAACCCGTCATTCCGGACGAGTCCGCCTCTGGCGGGCGAGATCCGGAATCCAGTTAGAGTTCAATAACGTCATTTGATGTCTGGTTCCCCGCCTTCGCGGGGACGTTGTCTGGATCCCGGCTCGCGTCCCGCTTTGCGGGACTTGGCCGGGATGACGAACTTCGAGAGAGTCTCTTGAGGGTAGAGGGGACATGTAGTTACCGTGCGGAGCTAAATACATATGCGTACTAAATTAATGGGTACCTCGCCTACGGTATTAGATCCAACGCTATGCGCTATGCGCTTGGCGTTTTTCATATAGTGCTATGATCTCCGTCCGCGTTATGAGTGGTTCCACCTCTGGACAGAGTCTTTCAATGTTCTGCCTGCCGTTCATTTCTTCCCGGTCCACCAGAACAACCACTTTAGAGACCTCGAGGCCCAGCTTCTGTACCGCCTCAATAGCCTTGATGGTGGAACCGCCGGTGGTATGACATCATCAACCACCACCACCTTCTCCCCGG
>JAUWKY010000125.1 GCA_030613915.1 Syntrophobacterales bacterium | reverse complement strand
GAGCCCATGAGAGCTATGACGCCCTTCTTCGTTGACATATAAGTACCTTCTGTTACTCCCTCAGAAACTAAGTCGTCCTGGCCTTGCTAAAGTTTGTTGGTTCTCAAACCCGAGTATTGGAGCACTGCAAAATATCAAATTCCAAGCACCAAATTACAATGAAATCCCAAATTCCAATATTCAATGACAAAAACAGGTTTGTAATTTTGAATTTTGGTCATTGTGATTTGTTTGGGATTTGTGATTTGTTATTTGGAATTTTTATTCACTCCAATGCTACTTACTAAGCAAGGCAGCTCAATTCTCGCCCCACCAAACAAATCCGGATTGAGGGTGAAAGAGCAGGTTGCTTTGTAAGCTAAGACACACTATGTGGACTTGTCAATATTATTAGGAAATGTGGCTGAAGATGTGACCCCGATGTTCAAATGCTGAAACAAGCGAGCACAAAGGAGTATGGGGCAGAGGCGACCCCTCATTTATCAATGTTTTTGGGTCAGTATGCTAGCCCGGATATTACATGAATTGCTGTCGCGAGACCACGAAGATGGGCGCGCCACCGGGCAACCGTCCCGCGGCACCGCGGGATTGGTTCCGAGGCGTACCTGAACGGTACGTCGCAGGGGCCGACACCCGAGGACGCCAGGAAGGACGGCCATATCCGTGGTCGCAGCAAGTGATTCATGAAATATCCGGGCTAGTGGGGTCGAGGCTAACAATTATCACTCGGGAGATGAATATTCCAAAGGATTGGAACTTAAGAGCAGAGCGGTTTCGTTTGATTCGGCAGTCTCAGTGCCTTGTTGTCGTCTAACATAGTTCCCGTGAACCCAACCATCCGCGTTCTCATTAGTCGATATTCGTAGCCACACTCCTCTTGTTTCTTTTACTGTAATGACCTCTCCTCTACGTAAGACACCAACAATTTGATGATTTATGCCCGGCTTTTTTCGCAGGCGTAACCGCTGAGACGTCACAACAGCTTTGTTTGATTCTTTCAACTTTGGTGGGGAAGAATCATCAGGAGCAGGCGAGAGTTTGCTTCTCGCTTCCTTAAGAGACACATCATTTTCTAATTGGTAACTTCTAATTTTCTTATTTTTTTCAACTAACTCATCCAGTATCAATTTAGTTGCATACCTATTTATGAACGTTTCTTTCTGCAGAATGGATATTGCACTCGTTATAACCGGAGAACAGAGTACTACTGACCCCAAGACCGCAAAGAAAACGCCAGGAGCCAAGTTAGCAGTTCTAAATCTCCATCCTTTCAGGTCTGAAAATATATCAAATGGTTGGTTTGCGCCTATCGTAAGAAGACGATAGCCGAGATAGATGCACAGTATTCCTCCCAGCGAAATAAACAAGACCTCAAACATCTCGAGCGAACTTATAATTTCCATAGGACCACACCTCAGAAGTATGTGAAAATATCTTGCGGTGCCCCAGAAATATGCGAGACCTCCGGTCAGTCTCAATCACTATTCGGAAACTAACCATCTGATAGATTGAAGTCAACTTCATCCGTGAAAAAATAGGGGGCGATCGTGAAATTTGTGATTTGGGGGCACATCTTCATTTGTCATTCATGGTTAAATGTTTGCTGAAGATGTGCCTCATTCCCACGCCCCCTATTGGCTCATCGCTCCCAGCCATTGTAATAATCTAGAAAAAATTACGACTAAGCCACAAACTGCTCTTTAAGTTATCGGGCTGAAATGGTGTTGGCTAGAAGGAGGGATGGTTGACAAGGATTCACCCGGTATTATGTTTGAGATGAGCATGGTGGCTCCTGGGCTCGAGCTTTGATCTTGGTTCGGTAAAGTCACCCATGTCACGCTTCTTGTTATTAATTTAGCGGCAGAACGAATAAACCGCGCAGGAGAAGAACGCAATGCCATCTATGCTTAAAGGGCTGTTTAGCCTACCCACTGCTCGCCTGTCTCGACGGATAGTGTTTTGGGTCTTTGTAAGTGTTGTGGTAATCGAAGCCATTATTCTCATTCCTTCATACAATAGACGCGAACAAGAACTCCTATCCCAGTTGAGAGAAGTTTCCTCTGCAAAGATATCTGTAATTATGCAAATGACCGGAGCAGAAGCGTCTGCTCTAGAACTTCTGGACCAAATGAGGCAACTCAAGCTTGATCCAATCATTCTGGGCGGGGCGCTGCACCACTCTGACGGAAAAAAGGTTGGGATGTTTGGTGAGCAACCTGAGCTTTCCTTTTCTGAGGGCAATAGTGGGGGTGCGATTTATCTTCAAAGCCAAAATAGTTTCCGCTACGATGCAGCTTGGTCAGCGGCTGAGCTGCAGAGAGATTACACTCTGATCCTTCGTCATGATGGATCCCCCGTGATGCTTGAGTTACATGCCTTTGTTCTACGAATTGCTGGTTTAGTCTTGATAATTTCGCTTTTCGTCACGGCGGGGGCGTGGATAGCGTTGCGCCCAATTGTGGTTGCTCCCATTATCCGGCTAAGAAATGACTTAACTAGTGCAGGTGAAGCAATCAGCAAAGACCGAGAAACTCCTGAATTCTCCTCAGCCTCAATTCAACGCCAGGATGAGTTGGGAGAAGTCATAGCAGCCTTCAACCATATGTACCAACAAATTTCAGATGCTATTGGCGAACGTAAAAAGGCAGAAGAAGCGCTGCAAACAAGTTTGAGTCAAGTTAAATCCTATTCGCAAGCACTTAAGGACGAATTAGAGAAAGGCCGGGAGATGCAGACAAACTTTCTGCCCGGCCAACTGCTGCACAAGCCCGGCTGGGAAATCGTTGCTTACTTCAAACCGGCGCACCAAGTGGCAGGTGACTTCTACGACGTCTTCGAGCTCCCCGGTGGCTACGTTGGTTTGGTCATCGCTGATGTTTGCGATAAAGGAGTGGGTGCGGCACTTTTTATGGCTTTATTCCGTAGCTTGATTAGGATATTTTCGGGTCAAACCACCCTGGATGGATTGGTTTGCTATTACAGCCAAACTTCTGCCAACGCACTCAGTCTGGCTTCGGATGGACAGGTGGCAGAATCCTCCCACTTCGACGCTCTCAAAGCTGTTGGGCTCACTAATAATTACATCGCCCAAAATCACGGCGAACTGGCTATGTTTGCCACCCTCTTTTTCGGCGTGCTGGATCCATCCACTGGCTTGTTGAGCTATATAAGTGGCGGACACGAACCCCTATTAATCGTCGACTCCTCTGGCGGCGTAAGGGAGCATCTCAATCCTACCGGGCCCGCTGTGGGCATAACACCCGACACCGAGTTCAAAATTGAGCAGACCCGCTTAGAACCGGGTGACATCCTGCTGGGTTACACCGACGGCGTGCTGGAGGCCCTCGCTGCGGGCGGCGAGTTTTTTACTCGGAAACGATTGCTGTCAATGCTGGAGCAGAGCACTTCGTCTGCCACCCTATTACTAGACCAAATCGTAGCGAGTGTATTGTCTCACATAGGTGAAGCCGACCAGCATGATGACATTACCGTGCTAGCCGTGAGCAGAGACCCCAAAAACGACGGCGGTACAAAAAGGGTAAAGACGCAGGCATGAGGAAAATCTTCTATTTTGTGCCTGGAGTCACGGCAGGGACGGAACAGCAATAGAAGCCCATAGTATCGGATTAGAGCAAGAGAAGCGGTCGTGTTGAGCTTTTAGCCTGTCCTTCCAACCAGCAGTGTCAAAAGGGCTCGCTGGACGATCAGCACTTCCAATTCATCGCGGCCGATCTTGGAGACAGCAATCCGGAAGGCTTCGTCCATGTCGGCAGCCGGAATCATGTGGAGCTGGCGAACCACCTCAGGTGTCTCGGTTCCAACAATGATGACATGGTTCTTTTCCAAGACTTTGGCCATGACAAAAGCCCGTTGGGCCCCGGGTGGGTAGCCGGTGCGCCGCAGTTTAGCCAGCAGAGAGACCATATCGATACCGCTTCGCATGGTTTCCAAGAAACGCCGCTCACCCTCCCCCTGGCCCGCCCCTTCCGGAGTAGAAGCGGGGATGATAAAAACGGACCCATCTTTTACTACTGAGGTGGGGGCAAAAAAGAGTTGACTGGCAGCCCGGCTCGCCTGATAGAGGTTCATATCTTTGGGGAAGCCAACCCCAGCTACCACCACATCATATTCTTGCTGGATGGGGACTTCATACAGCCCTTTGGCAGCCTTGACTAACTCCTCAAACGTATCTTCTGGCGTCCCGGCTAAGATGGCCACTGGTCGTTTATGGTCGTCCTGGACCACGTTCAGGATGAAGTCCAGGCCCGCGCGCCGGGCCGCTTCGGTAACCGCCTGGTGAAAGATGTTGCCCTCTATCTTGCCCAGCCGCGTCCCCGGGTGATCAACCATCTGGGGACCGTGGGTGTGGGCGATCATGGGTTCCCCGGCCGCACCTATGGCGACAGTCTTGGGACCTCCTGAATAACCGGCGTACTGGTGGGGCTCAACAATCCCGGTGGCAATCAGCAGATCCGCTTGGTAGGCAACGCTATTTACTGAAAGGGGAATTCCACTTTCCGTGATGCCCAGGTCCTCAAGTCCGGCCAGGTTGAACGGTTCATGGTCTAGCACCCGGTAGCGGTCAACAATCGACTGCCCGAGCTTGATGACCTTTTCCTGCGGCGTGCTTGGCCGGTGCAGGCCAGTACCGCAGAGCAGGGTAATGTCCTCATCACCCACACCAGCAGCATGCAACTCGGCCAGGAGGGCGGGAACCAGAAGATGCTCCGGAGTGTTCCGGGTAATATCAGTGAAGACAATACAGACGGTATCGCCCTGTTTAGCCAGTTCACGCAAAGGTGGGGAGTTGATGGGATCAGCCAGGGCTTTGTCAATGGCTTTCTCTACGTCGGCTAGCGGCTCCACTGGGCGGGAGGCTGAGTAGGTGCCACGCATATTTGCTGGCAGCTCAAAGTCTAGATATGTCTTGCTGAAAGGTACGCGGTACATCCTTGTTTCACCTCCCCAATCCTTATAACCCATAGAATTTAGATACACAAATTTATCATAAAAACGGATTAAAGGACCTACCCCGACATCGGGGTGGCTCTGATCCTTAAGACGACCTGAACGTCGCGCCCCGCAGAGGACGAAAGGAAGCTAAAGTTCCGGTTATGCCAGCTTCAAAATCCCCCTAAGAGGATGTCCGACAACTATTTTCCCCTCCCCTGCTAGAGACTATGTCGCAATTCCATTTGCCCGTCATTCCGGACGAGTCCACCGGTAGTGGACGAGATCCGGAATCCAGAAAATGTCTATAAAATCAGCCTCCTCTGGATCCCGGCTCGCGTCCCGCCTTGCGAGACTTGGCCGGGATGACGAATTGTGATACAGCCTCTGAAGGGGGATTTATCTTTGCCTGTTGCCCTATACGCAGAGCGCCACAAGATTTTGTTGGTAAATGGACTAACCTGCTTTATTATTATCGAAGTAATACTATGAAGGACAGGAAAGACTTAGTATGCCGAAATTTCCACTAGCCATGGCTTTTCTAGCTGCGCTTTTGTTTGGGGCGGCAACACCAGCAAGCAAAAAATTATTGCAGACACTGCCCACTTTTCAGCTGGCAGGGCTGCTCTACTTGGGCGCAGCCCTCGGGGTTATCCCGCTGATAGTCAAGGAGAGGAAGTTTTCTTGGCCGTGGAAGTTGGATCGCAAGACGGCCCTTCGCCTCCTGGGGGCCATTAGTTTGGGTGGCGTCGTCGGACCGGTTCTTTTACTCTTCGGCCTCAAACTCGCGTCATCAGCTTCGGTGTCCCTTTGGCTCAATCTGGAACTCATTGCCACCGTTCTTTTCGGATATCTTGTTTTTCGCGATAAGCTGAGCACCCACGCCTGGGTGGCCACCGTGGGAACACTGGCAGCAGCAACGCTCTTGTCCATATCCGAG
Source organism: Syntrophobacterales bacterium (assembly GCA_030613915.1). Lineage (GTDB taxonomy): Bacteria > Desulfobacterota > Syntrophobacteria > BM002 > BM002 > BM002. Next base: position 992 of record JAUWKY010000125.1, on the reverse strand, counting down.
GGCTACGCCGGCGTGCAAGCAGGTCTCCTGGTTACCTTGGCCTGTTTTTGCTGGGGCTTGGATAATCACTTTACCGCTTTGATCACTGGTATCACCCCTGCACAGACCACCTTTTGGAAGGGGTTGGTTGCAGGTATTATCAACCTGGTTATCGGCTTACAAATGGATGCGTACACTGCCACAGTCTCTTTGACTGCCGCGGCTCTTTTCGTTGGTGTTTTCTCCTATGGCATAAGCCTCTTACTCTACATCACCTCAGCCCAAAAACTTGGTGCCACTCGAAGTCAGATCATCTTCTCCAGTGCGCCATTTTTTGGGGTCATCTTGGCCGCAACTTTTCTCAGAGAATCTATTTCGTTGGCTCAAATTATCGCCATTTTGGTTATTGTAATCTCCTTGGTGTTTCTCTTCTTTGAACAACACTTGCATGCGCATCGACATGAAGCTACTGCGCATGAGCACTGGCATAGGCATGACGATGGCCATCACGATCATTTGTTCCCGGGAACGCCGCACGCCACATACCACAGCCACCGGCACGAACACAAAGCAGTGACCCATACTCATCCACACTGGCCTGACCCATATCACAGACACAATCACAATGACTAAGGTTTCAGGTTTCAGTGTTCAGGTTTCAGCTTTTTTGTTTTTCTTCCCTGACACCCGACACCTGACACCCTGATATTTGGTGCTTGGAATTTGGGATTTTGGATTCTGGATTCCGAGCAATAGCTTCTCACCCTATGCTCTATGCCTTCTCAAATCCGCAATCCGCAATCCGCAATCTGCAATCTGCAATCTCAAATCTACAATCTGAAATACCCTTGACTATATCAGTGAAGATGGTAATAATCTTCTAAGCGTGGGTAGAAGCCCATCTACTAAAAGGGTCTTGATTCGTTAGTGGGTCACGAAGGCTTATCTGAACTCTGAAGGGTGAGGGAACGATAAGCTTGTGTGACCTTTATTATTTGAGAATAGAAAATCTG
>JAUWKY010000280.1 GCA_030613915.1 Syntrophobacterales bacterium | reverse complement strand
TTGCTCCTTTCTGGGTAAAGGTAGCGGCTAGAGCCATTGCATCCAGCGGGGTTCGGATATGCACCGTTGCCGGCTTCCCTTTTGGCTTTGAGCCTTGGGAACTCAAGGTGCAGACCGCGCAAGCCGCCCTGGCTGCCGGCGCTGATGAAATCGATTACGTGGTCAATTTGGGTGCGGTCAAAGGTGGAGATTATGAGCTCATTGCTGCTGAAATGGAGGCAATGCGGCGGGCCGCTGACAGTGTGGTGATAAAGGTCATTCTGGAAACCGGTTATCTCACCCAACAAGAGAAGAGAAAACTTTGCCAGTTGGCGGTGGACACAGGCTTGGACTACGTCAAAACCTCCACCGGCTTCGGACCAACTGGTGCATCTGTGGATGATGTTAAACTTCTCGCTGAATGCAGCCAGTCCATAATCAAGGTGAAGGCTGCGGGTGGAATTCGAACTCTGCAGGATCTGGAGGAGATGGTGGTAGCGGGTGCACACCGTATCGGCACCAGCGCCGGCAGGGAAATCGTTGCCGAGGCTGCCGCTGCCGGCAAGTAAGTGGTAAGCGGTGAGCAGGAAGTAGAAAAAAAGGGTTGCTGGTTGATCGCTAATATGAGACATAGACACTTTGCTTGTCTATGAGCAGGAGATGCTTGTCTTATAAAAGGTTGGCAAATAGATAATAGTGATGGAACGGATGCTACATTGGAGGAGACATGATCATTGAACAAATTCAAGTGGGAAACTTTGCGGTCTTTGCTTATGTTGTGGGTTGTCCGGAAACCGGCGAGGGAATCGTAATCGATCCAGCAGACCAGGTGGAAGTCCTTTTGGACGTTGCCAAGAACAGGAAAATTGACACGATCAAATACATAGTAAATACACACGGCCACGCTGATCATGCCGGCGGCAACAGGGAAATGAAAGAGCGTACCAACGCCCAGATTGTGGTCCACAAAGATGATGCCGAACGACTGGCCAATCCATCGGCTTTGGCCATCCAGATGTTTCAGTGTGAAACCTCACCCCCGGCAGATATAACTGTTGAGGAGGGAGACCGGGTCGAATTCGGCAACCACTCCCTCGCCGTCATCCACACGCCCGGCCACACCCCTGGAGGGATCTGCCTCTATACCAACGGTTACGTATTCACCGGGGACACTTTGTTCGTCGGTGGAATCGGGCGTACCGACCTTCCTGGCGGATCAATGGCCCAACTCATTCAATCAATCAAGAACAAGCTTATCGCCTTGCCGGATGACACTTTGGTCTTCCCCGGCCACAACTACGGATCTTCGCCCCAATCTACTATCGGCAAGGAAAAGCAATCCAATCCTTTTGTTCGCTGAGGTCCGTTGTCCGTGGTAGCTCACTTCGTTCGCAGCATGGCGCATAGCGCTAGAATGAAAGCTCCGTGTGCCAAACGGTGAACGAAGAAAACCCACAACTGACAACAATCGTCATACCGGACGAGTCAGCCTACGGCGGACGAGATCCGGTATCCAGTGCGCTATTATGTTGCTGGATTCCGGACAGTCACTTCGTGACTTCCGGAATGACGACATGGGATGCAAAACGTAGGGGCGGGGTTTATCCCCACCCGATCGGTGCTTAGTCCCTAGTGCCTAGTTGGAACGGCTACCCGCTGCCTCCTCCGTGTATTCTCAAATTCGCAATTGTCCTTCGGACTCCCACCCTACGGGCGGGTTCCCGGTTTCGAAATCCGAAATCCGCAATTCTTTCCTCTGCCTGCTGCCAGCTGCCAGCTGTCAGCTGCTTGCTGTTAAACTTTGGCCTAGTTCTTGCTCTTGATTTCTGTTAGCCTTGCCCTGGACTGCGAGTGAGCTAGTCTCCATCCGGAAACTCCGGATGGGCCAGCGAGCATTCTGGTGGACAGTAGCTTAAGTTTGTGAGGCTGTTGCAGAAATCCGAAAGCTCTGGGTATCACTGATGACCACGTACGAGTTGCTTGTTGTCAAAGGACCCGGGAAGGGTCAAGTCTATCCGTTGGAGGGCGACGAAGAAGTCATTATAGGGCGAGATCCGTCCTGCCAGCTCTCTTTTGACGACAGGACGCTCTCCCGTCAACATATCAAGATCGTGAAAGACGGCGACAGTCTTACCATTGAAGATCTAGACAGCGTGAATGGTCTTCTGGTAAACGGTATGCGGGTAAGCAGCGCTGAACTAAAAGTGGACGATCGGTTAACCCTCGGAAACATTGAGCTACTCGTGCGGCCAGCAGGCGAAAAGACTTCCCCGCTCGAGAGGCTTGCACCTCGTATCCCACCCGCAGACGAACCCACCCTGCTGCATCAGCCGCCAGGTCAGCGGCTCGTAACCAGTGAGGAATCTGAGCCAGACTCCATCATGAGCATTACCCAGTCTTTAAGTTCTTCTATGCTCATGGACCTTCTCGGTCGCAGCCATCAGAGTTTGGGAGCCATGTACCGGGTAACCCGTATAGCCAGCTCAATTTTTGATCTGGACGTTCTTCTCAACAAGATCCTCGACGAAACATTCGCCTCCATCCGGGCCGAACGCGGGTTTGTCCTTCTCATCGACCCCAATAATGATCAACTGGAAGTCAGGGCCTCCCGCTGGCAAAATAAAGAAGGCCTCGACCACAAAGTCAGTATTAGCCAGAACATCATTTCGCACGTTCTGGACAAGAAAGAGTCGGTGCTCATCGCTGACGCCATGGCCGATTCCAAGTTCGGCCTCGCCGAGAGTGTGGTGCTGCATAATATACGCTCGGCCATGTGCTCGCCGTTGCGTGGCCGTACCCGGATTGTCGGCATCATCCACGCAGATACCACTGGCGCCGGCGAATTCAACCAAGAGGACCTTATGCTCCTGGATGCCATTGGCAATGCTGCTGGGACTGCAGTGGAAAACGCTCAGCTCTACAAGGATAAGATCCAGAATGAACGACTTGCTGCCATGGGCCAGGCCATCTCGGGGTTGTCCCACTACATCAAAAACATTGTTGCTGCCATGGACACCTCCCATGCCATGATAGAAAAGGCACTGGTTGCTGAGGATCTGAGTATAATCGACCGGGTGTGGAAGATTCTAAGGCGCAGTAATCAGCGCATAAGCAACCTCGTGCTGGATATGCTTGCGTACTCCAAGGAGAGGAAACCTGACACCCAACCCTGTCCGTTAAACGACGTTTGTAAAGAAGCTGCGGAATTGTGTCACGACCGCATTAAGACAAAACACGGAAAGCTACACCTCGACTTGGACCCCAAACTTCCGAAAATCCAGGCTGATCCGCAAGGTATTCACCGCTGCTTGCTCAACTTGCTCACCAATGCAATTGACGCCCTGGATGAAGATGGGGGTGAGGTGAAAATCAGCACCCAGAGCCAGGGCGAAAATGAAGTTCTGATCACAGTTGAGGATAATGGCGCCGGCATGCCTGAAAAAATCCGCCAACGGATCTTCGACGGCTTCTTCAGCACCAAGGGAAGTCAGGGAACAGGGTTGGGCTTGGCGGTGACCAAGAAAATACTAGAAGAGCACGGGGGTGTAATAGAAGCCGAATCCCCACCCGGCCAGGGAAGTAAATTGACCATCAAGCTCCCGGCGGTGCAAGAAGCAGGCAGCGGGCAGCGGGCAGCGAAGAC
>JAUWKY010000050.1 GCA_030613915.1 Syntrophobacterales bacterium | reverse complement strand
AAATTTTTTAATATCCTCCAGGATGGCTTTACGTTCCTTACCTTCGAGCAAATCTACGTCGGTGAATTCATACTGAACTGTGCACTCGTCGAGTAGTTTCTTGACAGATTTACAATGACTGCAGGTGCTTAGTGAATACATGGTCACAGAATCTTCCGGCATAACGCATCCCCTTTTCTCATTTCGCTGGAGTGGTTCAAATTTTTTACTGTCGGGAATTGTGACATAGGTCACTTTCAAAGGCAACATACTTTTCGCTGATATCAACGAGGATACTCGAACAAGATTCGCCACACTGAATCTTGTGTTTACTTAACCGTTACCCCCATCCCCAATGAGCGGTAAGACTTTATCAATCTGGAAAAAAACTAAAAATTTCGGCTCCTTTTCATCTCCAGGATATGTTTTCCTCCTGAGTGAGTTGAGAAGCGCGCTGTCCTGCTCTTCCCGCGTCTTGGTTAGAAAGAGTCTCTTTCCAACAAAGGTTCCAGCTCTGATTCGTGCTGCGGGCCACCTAGCAACCCCAAAATCCAAGCCGCCAATCCCCTCAGTGTTGCATTCTCTGATGACAGAAATGGGTGCAGATGAGGTACCGCATTTTGCAGCAATTCGGGACTTGTCTGGGCCAGCCTGCCCAGTCCCCACAGGACACCTTGCTGCAGAGGTTCGTATTCTAAGAAATTACCGTCTTCACAGATGTATGATACGAGAATATTAACATATTCCCTGGCCAACCCTTTGTGCCGCGCCATGACCTCACCCATGGTCTCCGGCACACCCCAGCCAATGCCACCAGACTCATCGTTCAAGTTCCAGATCATCCGCCGCATCACCACCCGGGCCGATTCCATGTCGTCTTGAGCAAGATTTGCCACCACCGCTCCCAGGGCCGTGACAGCCCGCCATTTCACCTCCGACTCGGTGCTGCATAGAAGAGCAAACAGGGGATTAATTACCCGGCGAGCAGGAAAGGTAGTTAGAGTCTGAAGTGCTTGCTTAAAATCCTCTGCTCTTATCAGATCAAGAACTTTCTGTTTGAGCTCTCGTCCCCTACAGATTGTGTCGGTCTTTACCATTTTTGGCGTATCGCTGAGGCTCGTTCAGGTTTGCATCTTTTGATGTTACCCCCCTTATATGCTCATATAAACACGGTTCTAGAGTGATGCAAGTGTGTGCTTCGGCGTACACAGATGACAAGGAAGCTTTTGTCTTGTTAACATTGCTTAGCTAAGAGGAATACGGTATACTGCCACCTCAGTTTTCACGAAGAAGCAACCGAGGAGGGGAGTTAAATGCCGACGAATGAAAATCTTATCAAAATCTACGAGTATGCGCTCAATCAAGAACAAACTGGCATGAGTTTTTTTCAGACCTCCATAGACAGAATGGGAATTGGTGCTGCAGTAAGTGCTTTCAAGCGGTTGGTCGAGGAGGAGGAGAAACACATTCTGTTCATCAGCCGCATTATCGACAATCTGAAAGCTGGAGCAGACATAGACATCGCGAAAGTGCAAGAATTTGTTATGGAACCTACAAATTATTTCGATGAGCGGGCCAAGTCCGAGTTCTTGCAACAGTGCCTTGAGGGATCCATGGTTCCGGACGTCACCGTCTTCAATACCGCTTGGCTCATCGAGAAAGATCTCAGTGAGTTTTACGAAAATGCCGCCAGAAATACCGAAGGTCCTGCCAGTGAGACCTTTGGCATGCTTGCCCGCTGGGAAAAAGCCCACGAAAAGTTCTTCAAGGAATACCGCGATAAACTTTCCGCTGTTTACGCTGGAATGCCTTGGGGAGGGTAATACAGCGGGCAGTTTGCAGCAAGCAGCTGGCAGAATAAGACGAAACAGAACGGGCGGGGTTTACACCCGCCCTTTCAGTTTCTAGAGTTATCTAAGTTCGCCCCCTTACATTATCTGCAAGCTGGGCTATCTGTGTTCCCAGGTACACACACTCTATCCCCTCGATACAGGCATCAACATCCTCGGGTTCCAGGTGCGTTGTCAGATGTTGCTCTCCATGTTTCAAGTCCACAACCTAAGCCTTTTTTGATTCATTATAATTCACCTCAACATCAATACCGCATTCGCCTATGTCCGGGTAGATTGACTTAATTTTGTCACATAGCTCATTCTTGTCGTGCATGGTTTCCTCCTATTTCAGTAAGCAGTGAGCGGTTAGCAGTAAACGGTTCATGCTGACTCACTCAATTACCACCCGCTTACTCCTCCCTGTTTGTCCAACCTGCGCTATAGTAGTACGTCTACGCCAGGGCTGCTTTGAGCGGTTCAACCTCCGTTATTGGACTCTGGCAAGAGTGATCTTCACAGATATAGACAACTGGTTGGTCGTCCGCACTCTGGAGTTCCTTTACAAAGGGAGCGACAGCCGTAATTTCTTCTCCTGCCTGACCTGAAGGCCTCAGCAGTAGGACTTCATTGGGGAGAAAGTGACCGTGGATTGTTTCAATAATTGCCCTGCTACTGCCGCCATTTTTGTTTTCCACGATCACTATCTCCCGGCTGGGACCAATCATAAAATCCAGTGCTGCCAAAAACTGAGTGTAGGCGGAGGGATATGCTTTGATACGCTTGGCAAAAGTCCCGGTCAGTTGCTCAGCCCTATTCACCAGATCACGATCTCCTGTAATATGTCCGAGGCGGACTAAGTTCAACGCCGCCACAGAATTGCTCGAAGGGATTGCCCCGTCGTAAATTTCCTTGCTCTGCTTGATCAAAACTTCGTTGTCTTTGCCGCTATAGAAGAAGCCGCCGTAGGCTTCATCCCAAAAAAGGTCGATCATGACGTTATTCAATCCAAGGGCTTCCTCCAGGTAGCTGATCTCAAAAGTGGCTTCGTACAATTCGATGAGTCCCCAGACAAAATTTGTATAATCATCCAAGTAGCCTGGATAGACCACTTCACCATCCCGGTAGCGACGATACAAGCGAGGCCCCGGTTTCTTGAGGTGCTCGAGGATAAAGCTAACAGAACGTCGGGCTGCATCCACATAGGTCTGATTACCAAGAGCCTTATACGCCTTGGCCATGGCCGCAATCATCAGCCCATTCCAGGAGGTGAGTATCTTGTCATCCTTGAGAGGGTGAACCCGTCTTTCCCTCGTCATAAAGAGACGTTCTCTTGCCTCTTCCAAAAGCCTTTCCAGCTCGGCAACTTCCATATTCTCCCGGGTGGCGAAACTCTCTAAAGGAATACGAGTGTGTAAAATGCTGCGACCATCCTCGAAGTTTCCATGGGGACCGATGTCATAAAATCGGCAGAAAAGGTCACCCGAATCTTTTCCCAGGTGTTCTCTTATCTCCGTGGGAGTCCAAACATAAAAGAGTCCTTCCTCACCTTCACTGTCAGCATCTTCGGCAGTGTAAAACCCCCCCTCCGGAGCAGTCATGTCACGTAGAACGTAAGTAAGGATCTCAGCTGCCACTTCTCCATGGCGAGCCTCACCCGTTGCCTGGTGCGCTTCAGTGTACGCCATAGTCAACATGGCCTGATCGTAAAGCATCTTCTCGAAATGGGGCACCAACCACCTTTCGTCAACGGAGTAGCGACAGAAACCGTAACCGATATGATCAAAGATGCCACCATACCGCATATTATCGAGTGTTTTCTCCACCATGCGTAAACCATTGGCTTCGCCATTTCTCCTGTGCCACCGCAGGAGAAAAGTAAGGTTGTGGGGGGTGGGGAATTTTGGGGCTGAACCGAAACCGCCCCATTTCGGGTCAAAAGCCTGTGCTAGTTGGTCGTAGCCCTTTTGCAGTGTATCTAGACCCAGCTCAGCCATTGATCCACTGGAAGGTCTCGGTTGAATACCTTTGGTAATCTTTTCGCTTGCCTCAAGAAGAGGATCCCGGTCATTTGCCCAACCATTGGCAAGATGGCTGATCATGTCTAGAAAACCTGGCATCCCCATCCTGCCGGTTTTGGGAAAATAGGTCCCGGCGTAAAAAGGCTTGGCGTCAGGCGTCATAAAAACTGAAAGGGGCCATCCCCCTTTCAGGGTAATGGCCTGACACACTGCCATATAAACCATATCAACATCCGGCCGCTCTTCCCGGTCAACTTTAATGGCAACAAAGGATTCATTGAGGATTTGGCCAACCTCTTCATCTTCAAAAGACTCGTGCGCCATTACATGACACCAGTGGCAGGTGGAATATCCTATTGACAGGAATATGGGTTTATCCTCCCTTTTGGCCTTGTCAAATGCCTCTTCTCCCCAAGGATACCAGTCCACCGGGTTTTCAGCCTGCTGCATCAGGTAGTGACTCTTCTCCCTACTCAAGCGGTTTTTTCTCTCTTCTAATCCTGACAGCTCAGTCTCCATGACATCTCCTCGTACTGACTGGGAATGGTTGCAATGTATAAACAATAAACACTAGCCAGCCGGTAGTCTATATAACGACACAAATTCCTCACCGCTTAATTCTGGAATAAGTGGCAACATTTGGAAGGTATAATCCAGAAAATGGGATAGATATAAGGGAGATGGACCCAGAGCGTGTCACATCCCCCCTTTGGTGATGGGATGAACTGTTTTTTTCTGAAGTTGGTAGTTCAGGGGGTCAATTTACTGCCTATCTCTTTTCCATAGTCTTGGGCCATCTGTACCCCACCTCCCAGAGAGGCTGACTTCAAAAGGAGCGGACCTTTGGCCATGTCCATCTTGAAGACTTCTTTCATGGTATTGTAGATTCGATCCTGGGCCTCGGTGCTCCAGCCATGAGCGCCAAAAGCGCCACCCACCTTTCCTTCCAGGTTGGCCTTTTCCGCCAGAAACAACATGGTTTTCATGGACTGCAGCATCTCACCGTGGTAGGTGGGGGAACCGAAGACACAGCCGTCATATCCTTCGAAATCGGCCTTGCTCTTAATATCCTTCACCTCAACGATCACTGCCTCATTGCCGGAAAAGCGGATTCCTTCTGCAACGAGATCCGCAATATCTCTAGTCGAACTGGTCCTGGTGGCATAGACCACGAGAACTTTTGCCATATTCCTTTTCCTCCTATTCTTTTTGTCGGATCAACCCCGCTGCCTGCGGGAACGATCCGACCTACACAATCAATATGAGGTCTGTGGGTCGGGTGGTTCTTTTTGTCGGATCTTATCGCAAGCAGCCTCCGGCCCAGAGGGGCCTACGCCCCGGAGGGAGCTTGCTCCTACATGAACAGTAGAATCCGTCACACACAGAAAGCACATTTAAACTTTCATGCTCTCTACTGCGCTCTTTCCAAGGTTAAAACCCTGCTCCAGGGCGTCCGGGTGCTTTTTGATCTCACCCTTGGCCTCAATTCTATCGAGCAGAAGCCCTCCTTCGTAAGTCATGTCCAGAGCATCAAAGAAGTATTTTGCCGTCAGCTCCACCCCAACAAAGAGGTTTTTTCCTTTCGTGGCCCCCACACAAATTAGGTAACCCTTGCCGCCGTCGTATTTTCGCCTCTGTTCCGGCGTCTTTTCCAGCAGCCTCTTGGACCACATGGCCTGGCTGCGGTCAATCAGGAGCTTCACCTGAGCTGTGACATTATAGAAGAAGTTCGGGGAGGCCAGAAAGATAACATCCGCCTCCTGAAGTAGTGGGTACACTGTATCCATGTCATCATGAACTGCGCACTCTCCCGTGTCATCACAGCTTCCACACTCAATACAGCCGCTAATCTTTAACTTCCGTGCATAGATCGACTCCACCTCAGCACCAGCCGCCCGTGCTCCTTCCAGGATCCGGTCCAGGAGTAGATCAGTGTTGCCACACTTGCGCGGACTTCCGTAAATCCCCAGTACTTTCGCGCTCACAACTAATCCCGTTTTCTACTCAGTGTCCAGACGCACTCGTAACCTTCAACAGGCGCCCGTTCTAGATGTGGGATGTGCGATATGAGATGCATATCAGAGTCAAAGATCTTCATCCCACATCCCAGATCTCACATCTCACATCAGAATCGTTTTCGAATTTCGAATTTGTGATGCGACAGCATCAAGATCCAAGTCTCGGATCACTCCCTGTGTCGCCACAGTCTGGTATATAACAGGTAACATTGACGAATTCGCACTTCTCGTTGCACCCCGGACAAGTTTCGGGTGGCGCATCTGTCTCCAGGGTGTACCCGCATTCTGTACATTTCCAGGAATTCTGCATTATCTCACCCCCTCTTCATATGTTGTCTGTTTAGCGAAATTTCTGTTCTACTTTAAGCTCAACCACACAGTTTTTCGACGTCTTTAGCAACCTTGAGGCCGAGTTGAAAACACTGTTCCAGGGCACCACCGTCGGGAACAAATTTGAGCCGCAAGCCTTCGACCAAATCGATCTTCATCTCCTCCAGCATCCCTCGCACCTGACCCACAGCTTCACCACTCCAGCCATAGGAGCCAAAGGCTGTGGCCACCAAATTCTTGGGTTTCAATCCCTTGAGGTAGAACAGTAAATCAGCGACGGTCGGGTACATGTTATTATTCAGTGTCGGAGAACCTATCACTAGCCCGCCTGCATCCAGGACCTCAGTGGCCACATTGCTGCGGTGATTGGATTTCAGCGGCATCAACTTGGGCTGAGCGCCGCCAGCAATCAGCCCCTCTGCAATGGCCTCCGCCATCTTGGCGGTGCTATGCCACATGGTATCAAAGGTAACCACAACCTTCATGGTGGGTTTCTGCTCGGCCCAACTACCATACCAGCCAATAATCTTCCCCAGGTCCTCCCGCCAGATGGGACCATGGTCGCAGGCAATTATGTCTATTGGCAGATCAAGTTCACCAACCTTTTTCAAAAGTTTGGTAACCAGAGCAGAAAAGGGCAGCAAAATATTGGCAAAGTATTTGGCCCCCTCATATTCTAGAATGCTTTCATCAATTTCATCGGCGAAGCGCTGACTAGTGGCGAGGTGCATGCCAAAAGCATCCTGTGAAAAGAGCAACTTCTCCTCAGCCAGATAGCTGAACATGTTGTCGGGCCAGTGTATCATGCGGGTCTCGAGGAAGGTCAAGCTCAGGTTGCCGAGACTGAGGCTCTCGCCGTCTTTGACCGCCACAATCTCTCGATCCAGGTGTAAGTGTTCCTTGAGCGCTTTCCTACCCATGGAAGAGGCAAAAACCTTCTCCGGCTTTACCGCGTCTATGACCTCAACAAGCGAGCCGGAGTGATCCATCTCAGCGTGATTCGAAACTACGTAGCTGATCTCTTTTGGATCCACAACCGAACTGATCCTGGCCAGAAGCTCTGACCGAAAGGGAGGTTTCACCGTGTCAATCAGCGTGATCTTGTCCGCCATTACCAAAAACGCATTATAAGTGGTCCCCCGCTCAGTGAGATAACCGTGGAAATCACGGATTCCCCAGTCAATTGCTCCCACCCAGTAAACGTTATCGGTTACTTTAATCGCTTTGAAAGGTTTGTCCATCAGATCATCCTCCACACAGTAGCTTTATCAATTTCCGTCTGTCACGGGGACTTCCACTATGGACACAAGTATACGCTTATGTTGTTCTCGCAGGTACTCCAAATCGATCCCCTGGACGGACTTACCTGTTCAACCCCGCACATCCGGATTGCAGATAAGTCCATATTCAAACCAATCCAATCCCGGGATCAAACTACTCGTAAGCAATTACTCGAATAACCCCGATGGTGGCACCTTTATCATCGGTAGTACAAGTATCGTTCACAGAAACTACCTTACTAATATTGTTATCTTTTATGAATTGGTTTACCTTCTCATCCAGGTCGTACAATTCTTTCATGGTATGGAATATTTTCAATTCTGTGGCGAACGTTTTAACCTTTACCATTTCTGAGACCCCTCCATTCAATGAATCCGCCTTGTTTCCAAGCAACCAAACGGCCAAGCGGCAGGGGCTTAACCCCTCCCTACATTCAGCTAGTCTCCGCCAATTTCTGCCTGCCTAAACGAACTTTTCCAGAATCTTCTTGAGCTCCCCAAGATCCGTATCCCGACCAACCAAGGGGCCATGTTCAAGAACAGAAAGTCTCCTCTCAAACGTATCCCTTTGGTGCCGGTAGATGATCCCCAAGGGAATCTTCTCTCCCCACTCCATCGCCATCCCCATGGCAGCCTGCCAATCGGAGGGATCGTATTCCTCTGGGAGAGTATAACAGCGCTTCTTGTACCAGGCGAAAGTGTTGACTTTGTTGAATGAAACACATGGTTGCAACACATCGATGAGGGCAAAGCCCTCATGGTCAATTGCTTTTTCAATGAGTCCAGCAAGGTGTTCAATCATTCCAGAAAAACCACGGGCCACAAAGCTTGCCTGCATGGCCACCGCAACCGCAATCGGGTTGAAAGGTGCCGAGGCCACGCCCTCGGGTTGAGCCTTGGTAACAAAACCTTCCATGGTTGTGGGACTGGCCTGGCCCTTGGTGAGACCGTAGATCTGATTATCGTGCACAATCAATGTCAGATCTATGTTTCGTCGGATGGCAGCAAGGAAATGGTTCCCGCCCTCCCCGTAATTGCATCCATCTCCACTCTCAACGATTACTTTGAGATTGGGATTGGCGAGCTTGGCACCGCTGGCCACCGGCAGAGCCCGTCCATGCAGGCCGTTAAAGACGTTGGTATTCAAATAGTGAGGTGCTTTGGCAGCCTGGCCGATTCCTGAAACAAACAGAACCTGATGCGGCTCCAGTTCGCTTGCAACCAGGCCACGCTTTACTGCGTCAAGAATGGAAAAGTTCCCGCAACCAGGACACCAAGCAGTTTCATATTTTCCGTAATCTTCGATAGTTACCATAGTCTTCCTTCGATCTCTGCGCCCAACTGGAGATTCAAACCTCCGATGTGGGATTTTAAATCTCCTGCCTCTATGTTTAGGTCTTATGACCTCCCCAATTGGCGCAATATATACTCCGGCGTAATGGGCAGACCATCATAACGAAGCACCTTTCTGTGAACACCAAAACCAGTTTCCCGCCTGATCAAACGCGCCAGTTGTCCATAGACATTGCCTTCTACACAGACCACCTCGCCAGCGCTCTTCAGGTATCCCAAGAATTGATCTGGGACCAGGGGCCACACTTGAGAGAAATGTAAGGTTCCCACTCGTCTAGAGTCGTTTCGTAGTTTAGCGGCTGCCTCCAAAACCGAACCTTTGCTCGAACCCCATGTAACCAGAAGTAGATCTAGACCCTCTTCACCCTGGAACTCAGGAGAAACCACCTCCGCCATAATCCCTTGCTCTTTCCTTAGTCGCTTTGCAACCATGAGGTTGCGCACATTAAGGTCTTCAGTGAGATGGCCATCCACTGGATGCTCATCGCCGCCGGTGACCACGAGATGTTTGGTCATTCCCGGAAGAAGTCGAGGCGAAACACCGCTTGGAGTGATAGCATAGCGACGGTATGGCAAAGATGATGCGTCTATTTCTATCCCCGGATCAATCGGCTCCAAGTTGTCGATATCGAAAGGTGTTACAGCACGGGAAGAGTCTGCGAGAAACTGGTCGGTGAGGAGAAACACGGGTCCCTGAAATTTGGCCGCCACTTCAAGACTCTTTCGGGTGAGCCAGAAGCACTCCTCCACCGTTCCGGGACTGAAGATCGCCCGGGGAAATTCGCCGTGACCAGCGTACAAAACGAGTTCCAAGTCTGCCTGCTCGGTGCGAGTCGGTAGTCCAGTAGCCGGCCCCGGCCT
>JAUWKY010000103.1 GCA_030613915.1 Syntrophobacterales bacterium | reverse complement strand
TGTCTCATCAGAGACGAAAACGTCATCAGCGGTATAGGGGATGATTGCTGTGTATTCAAGACCTCCGCCGAGGTGGCTACCCTACTGACAACCGACATGCTGGTAGAACAGATTCATTTTCTCCTGGAGGTAATACCCCCGTATCAGCTGGGTAGAAAGTCGCTGGCAGTCAACATGTCCGACATTGCCGCAATGGGGGGCACTCCAAAAGAGGCGGCAATATCCGTTGCCATCCCTGACACGGTTGATCTGGAGTTCTTGGATGCTCTTTACGATGGCATGAAATCAATGGCAAAGGAATTTGAGGTAAATCTTCTCGGAGGTGACACCGCTTCATCACCGGACCCCTTGATTATCAACATCGCACTGGTGGGTGAAGCTCGGGAGGAGGAGGTCCTCTACAGATCAGGCGCCAAGGTGGGCGATGTGGTCTTTCTAACGGGGCCGGTGGGATCAGCCGCCGCAGGCCTCGACATCATACTGAAAGGAAGAGGGTCCGATGAATGGGAGGAACTGATTGAGGCCCATCATAATCCTTATCCCCAGCTAAAGGCAGGGCGGACCATTGCCAGCATGAAGGTGGCAAACTCGCTGATCGATGTCTCCGATGGTGTTGCTGCGGACCTGGGTCACATCTGTACAGAATCAAAATTGGGGGCAATCATAGAAGAGAAAATGATCCCTACCACGGAACAATTTAGAGCATATTGCGAGAAGTTCCAAGAGGACTCACGACATCTTTCACTCCATGTGGGAGAGGATTACGTCCTTCTGGGGACTGTGCCAGTAGAGTCGGCTGCCAGGCTTCAGGAAGCCCTGGAATCCAACGGCTGCCAATTTCACTCCATAGGGAACACTGTGGCTGAGTCGGGTCTGAGACTCAAAGGTCGTGATGGCTCGGTAGAGGTGATCGGAGCAAACGGCTGGGATCATTTCAGATAGTCTGATATCCATCTGCAGTTTCATCCAAGCGGCGGATTCCGGCATGACGGAATCGGTAAATCCCTCCACGATTTTAAATTTCGTTTTGGCGATCTCAATTGGCATAGATCATGCTAAATAACCCCCCATTCGTTTCAACAGAATCTCACCAGGAAGATAGATAATACATCCGGGCTATGAAAAGAGGGAGCCATGAGGAAAGGTTTGCTTGTATTCCTTTTTTGTCTATTCCTTCAGTGGAACCTAGCGCCTCCTGTTTGTGCCGCTGGGCGACTGAGAGTGGGAGTACATGATAATCAGCCGCTGGCATTTGTTGATGCCGATGGTCAGGCAAAAGGCTTCCTCATAGATATCCTTGAATACATTGGCGCCAAAGAGGGATGGCGCCTAGACTATATTCCAGGTTCTTTGGCGGAATGTCTTGAGAGACTGAAAAGGGGAGAGATCGATCTTGTCGTTGGCATTGGATATTCTAGAGAAAGAAACGAAGTCTACGATTTTACCTATGAAGACATATACTCTGACTGGGGTGCAGTCTACACTCAAGTAGATTCGGATATAAATCAAATTGTTAATTTAGATAACAAGAAAATAGCCGTCGTTCACGATGATATTCATTATCACAACTTAAGAAACCTTGCTGAACAACTGAAATTGAAATGTAGGTTTATAGAAGCCTATGAATACGATGCTGTTTTAGAACTCATTGCACGGAAGAAAGTAGACGCAGGTGTTGTCAATCGATTGTATGGTCTTGAATTTGAAACGAACTATGATGTTAGTAGAAGCCCTATCATCTTCAGCCACACAGAGGTCCACTTTGCGGTGCCAAAAAAGAAACATCGCGAGCTCATTCGAGCGATTGACAAACATTTGGCGCCCCTGAAGAGCGACAAGAGTTCGATCTATCATCAAGCACTGGACAAATGGACTCCCACCAAGGTGAAATGGCAATTGCCGAAATGGTTGGTGGGAATATTGGCGGCTGCCGGCGGATTATTACTACTGTTTCTTGTGACCGGTTTGATTCTCAGAGCACAGGTGAAAGCTAAGACTGCTGAACTTTCTTTCATCAATCAGGAATTGCTTGGAGAAATTGCTGAACGCAAGCGCGTTGAGGATGTGCTCAGGCTTACACAATTCTCTGTTGACAACGCCGGAGACGCAGCTTTCTGGATGGGACCCGATGCCAAATTTATCTACGTAAACGATACAGCTTGCTCCTCGCTCGGATATTCACGCCAGGAACTGCTGTCAATGACCGTACCTGACATAGACCCAAACTTCCCAGCGGCAGCCTGGCCAGAGCATTGGCAGGAAGTCAGGAGAAGAGGTTCTTTCATTGTTGAGTCTCAGCACCGAACCAGGGAAGGTAGAGTCTTTCCGGTGGAGATTACGGTTAATTATCTGGAATTTGAGGGGAAAGAATACAATTGCGTTTTCGCACGAGACACCACTGAGCGCAAGGAAGCCGAAAAAGAAAAAGAAAGGATGCAAGTCCAACTGCGCCAAGCTCAAAAAATGGAAGCTGTGGGCACCCTCGCCGGAGGCATTGCCCACGACTTCAACAACCTGCTTCAGGCTGTTCAGGGATATGCCCAGTTACTCCTCCTTAAAATGGATGACGACGATTCCGGACAGCGGGGACTCCAGCAAATTGTCCGCGCCGCCACGAGAGGCGCAGAGCTCACGCAACAATTGCTCACCTTCAGCCGCAAGATAGAAAGCGAGCTACAGCCCATCGACTTTAACCGCGAGGTGGAAAATGTAAGGCTGTTACTGGAGCGGACTATTCCCAAGATGATAGAGGTTAAATTCCGCTTGGCCGAAGACCTCAAGATGGTCAATGCAGACCCCGGCCAGATAGAACAGATCCTCATGAACCTAGCGGTAAATGCCAAAGATGCTATGCCCGACGGTGGAAAACTGATAGTTGAAACGGCTAATGTCATCCTGGATCAAGACTACTGCAAAATCCATCGCGTGGCTAACCCCGGGAGCTATGTCCAGTTAACAGTTACTGACACCGGTCACGGCATAGATAAAATGACCATAGAACACATCTTTGAGCCCTTCTACACCACGAAAGAGACCGGTAAGGGCACTGGTCTGGGATTGGCCACGGTTTATGGGATAGTCAAAAGCCACAATGGCCACATTGTGTGCTACAGTGAGCCCGACGAGGGCACTACCTTCAAGATTTATCTGCCAACCATTGATTCTACCGAGGAAGCCAGGAAGGCAGAGGAGCATATGACCGCGCCCGAGGGCGGAAGCGAGACCATTTTGCTCGTGGACGACGAAGAACCAATCCGCAGCCTTGGTACTCAGATACTGGAAGAGTTTGGCTACACTGTACTCACGGCCGCTGACGGTGAAAGTGCTTTACAGATTTATAGTAAAGAGCAAAAGAAGATCGACCTGGTTATCCTAGATCTGATCATGCCTGGCATGGGTGGAAAACTCTGTCTGCTTGAGCTGTTGAAGATCAATCTCGAGGCTAAGGTAGCCATTGCCAGTGGCTACTCCCCAGACGGACCCACAAGAGAAATCCTAAAAAACGGGGCCAAAGGTTTTATCAGTAAGCCTTATGATCTGAGGCAAATACTGAAAGTTGTACGTGAAGTCTTGGATAAACCCTCATCCCAATGAACAATGCGAGTCCGGGCTGGCCCAAGATGTTGACAGGGGCAAATCCCTTTTGACCAACTCCATTATCCTGTGCTAAGTTAGACTAAGAAAATTTGTCGGCCGAGCATCAGACACAATCTGTAGAGAGGCTCATAGGTTGAGGAAGTGGGGGGAAACATCTGGGAGGACATCTAAGACCTGGAGAGACTAAACGAAACTCAGGGGGTAGCCGACAATGTCGAAACGAACGCTCACAGTTCAGGACATTATGTTGATGCAGAGACAGCTTGAGGCCGCGGAGCAGCTAAATAACATTCTTGGACAGGCGGTTGCTGAGATAGGAGATGCTGTAAGTGGGATTGAGTCAGCCTCCGTTCAGGACAAGAAGGTGGCTGCAGCCTTGGACAAGATCAAGAGCGCTGTCAATAAACTTGAGAAGGAAGTGGAAGAATTTACCAAGGGATTGAATTAAGATCCAGAACTGAGGCGCAATCCAACTCAGATAGAACCCTCCGCACGTTCTTGTACACTCGTAATCAAACTGTGGCATCATGTATCTGCTTTGCATGCCAGAATCACCCAAGGCGGGCCGCAGTTCCTTCTCGAATATATCAACCGATTCTCCATTCCTTGTGCTCTGGTCTCAGCCATGACTCTGAACATTTTTTCCTTTTGGGGGCTCATCTGGGACGTCTGTACGGGATAGGCCTCGTTGTTTAAACCTGGCAAGAATACAGGGGCGGAAAAAGCCCAACTTGACATGTCACCATATGTCGAGGCAAAATGATCTCCAGTGACTGCCGGACTTCAGTTTTTTCCAATACTCCAATACTCCACCACTCCATTACTCCAGCCGACTTCCGCATGAAGGAAAGAGGTCAAGAGCCCCCTCTGGAAGTGGCTCAAAGTCGGGTCTACCCCCGCACAGCGGGATCTTCGAAGGGCCCGGATTCTTTACTAGTGTTTCTGAGGTAACCACAATGGCTAGAAATAAGAAAGAAAAGAAGGAGGACAATGGCGCCCTGAGTAGAGAAACTAATGTGATGAAGACATTGTGGCATATTAGTCAGTCTCTTTATCAATATATTGAAATCGATGATCTCATTTTAGATATTATTAAACAAATGAAAGAAGTAATGGGGGCAGAAGGCGTATCTGTCATTTTACATGACGAAGAAAAAGACGAATTTGTGTTTTGTTGGGCGGAGAGTGATCCGGATGGCCTCGTGACAAAATTAAAAGAAATGCGTTTTCCTGCAGATCAAGGTATTGCCGGCAGTGTGTTTAAGAGTGGGAAAGAAGAGT
Source organism: Syntrophobacterales bacterium (assembly GCA_030613915.1). Taxonomy (GTDB): domain Bacteria; phylum Desulfobacterota; class Syntrophobacteria; order BM002; family BM002; genus BM002. The sequence goes on along the minus strand of JAUWKY010000103.1, from coordinate 2,794 downwards.
TGATATCCAACATTTCTGAAGACTCCCGCCATTATAAGAAGATCGACTATTCCACTGGTTTTGAAACAAATTCCATGATAGCTGCTCCCTTACAAAAGAAAGAAAAAACTATCGGTGTTCTCGAGGTTCTTAACAAAAAGCAAGGAAATTTTGGCGAGGAAGATCTCACCTTTGTCACAACACTTACCCCCATAATAGCCATGGCTCTGGACAATGCCCGGATGTATGCTGAGTTGGGCGGGGCATATAAGGAATTGCATGCTGTCAGTAGAGAACAGGATAAATTGCTCAGACACACTCAGGAGGAGAACATAATCCTTCGACAAGAAATTGAAGGACGGCATAGTTTTTCCGAGATAATCGGAAACAGCAAGGTGATGATTGATTTGTTCAGACTCTGTGAAAAAGTGATAAATTTAGACATAACTGTCCTCATAGAGGGAGAGACAGGTACAGGAAAAGAGCTTATCGCCCGCTGTATCCACTATAACAGTCCAAAGAAAAACAGACCATTTATCTCTCAGAACTGCGGCGGCATTCCAGAGACCCTACTCACGAGCGAGCTTTTCGGTCATAGAAAAGGAGCCTTCACTGGTGCCATTGCCAACAAGAAAGGGCTTTTTGAAACTGCTCATGGCGGTACAATCTTTCTTGACGAAGTGGGGGAGATGTCGCCGGCGATGCAAACCAGTCTTTTGCGAGTCCTACAAGATGGTGAGGTCAGACCATTGGGGGCTGAGCACTACAAGAAAGTAGATACCAGGGTGATATCTGCAACCAATAAAAATTTGGAAGAGGAGGTGGCCCAGGGAAGATTCAGAGAGGATCTCCTCTACCGCCTCAATGTATTCACCATCAAAGTGCCGCCACTGCGAAAAAGGACAGGCGACATTCGACTCCTGGCTCAGTATTTTGTGGATAAATACAGCCAAAAGATCGACAGACCTATGCAAGGTTTGAGTCAGGAAGTATTGCACTGTCTGGAGAACTATCCGTTTCCAGGGAACGTTAGAGAGCTGGAGAATGAGCTTGAAAGGGCAGTGGCCTTGGCGCAGGATGTGGGTACTATAGAGTTCTCATGCCTTTCAGAAAAAATAGTCAAAAGATCGGCAATGGTTAGACCTGAGTTGAATGTGCAAGGGACTCTCAAGGAGATGGTTGAAGCATTGGAAAAGTCCGTTCTGTCTCAATTGCTGGAAAAGCATGGTGGGAACAGGACCAGAGCAGCTAAAGAATTAGGCTTGAGCCGATACGGGCTCATGAAAAAAATGCAGAGATATGGATTTTAACCCGCTTAATGATTGAAATGAGGATTTTTTATGGACATGAATACCTACAGTGCTAACGAAGCCAATGTTGCCAAACGTCTAAAAAATCTAGTCAAAGCGAGCCAGTCGCTTGCAGGCATAGAGTCCCTCGATGATTTGTTGCCACAGCTCCTGGACTTGGCCCAGGAAGTGACCGACGCGGAGGCTTCGTCAATTCTGCTTTACAATTCAAAACTCAATGTACTTGAGTTCTCTTTGGCCAAGAATGAGGCTTTGGGTGAAAAAACAGAACAAATCCTCAAAAGTAACGTCGAACTGAAAATGGGCGAGGGGCTCGCCGGATGGGTTGCGGTCAACCGCAAGCCCGTTATCATCCAAGATGTGCAGCAAGACACCAGATTTTTCAAGGATGCTGATCATTACACCGGATTTCACACCCGAACCCTCTTGTGCGTTCCCATTGTCTATGGCAAAGAACTTTTAGGTGTGATAGAGGTCCTGAACTCCAAGAACAAGCCATGTTTCAATGTAGAGGATGAAGAAATTTTGGACAGCTTTGCCCACCTGGCCGGAGTGGCCATAATCCGCTCAAGACTCCTGGAGGCCCAACTCAAGCAGCAAAGATTACGTATTGAACTGGAAGCTGCATCCCATATTCAAGCGCAGTTTTGTCCAGAATGTCCAGAAATGGAAGGTGGGAGCAAGGCGTGGGCTGTGTCATTGCCCGCAGCCTTCGTTGGTGGTGATTTATACGATATCATCCCTATGCCCGACGGCAGTTGGCTCGTCTACGTGGCCGATGTTTGTGGCAAAGGTCTTCCCGCTGCCCTGGTCATGGTAGCCTTGTGGGCGAGGATTCGTAGCGAAGCGTTGGTGCAGCAAGAAGTTGATAAGATGCTTGAGAGTGTGAACAGTGCCATGTACAGTCTGCTGGCCAAAGAGGGTTTATTTGCCACCATCATTGTTGGAAAGTATTGGCCTGCGACCGGGAGAATGCAGCTTGTGCGAGGAGGACATCTGTTTCCATTGTGGTTTGTGGGGAAGGGGTTGGGCAAGATCCCTGAATTGAGCGGTATATCCTTGGGTGTCGTACCGAGCCCCGTTTACGAAACAGCAGAAATTATCATAGAACCCGGACAATCGATTCTCTTTATAACTGACGGGGTCACTGAAGCCAGAAATGAAAGTGACGAGTTGTTTGCCAGCAACCGCTTACCCGAACATGTCAAGACGGCAAAAGGGCCGCCATGGGGCAGCAAGTTGTTGGATGAAATCCAAACCTGGCGGGCAAACGCCGAGATAACAGACGACTTGACCATACTCGAAATATGGCGAGACCTTTAGCCCGGATATTTCACAAATCTCCCCCACTATTCAGAACCAAATCCGACCTTTCACTTTCATATTTCACATCTTTTGTGGTAATCTAGCCCGGATAATTCATGAATAACTTGCTGCGACCACGGATATGGGCGTCCTTCCTGGCGTCCTCGGGTGTCGGTCCCTGCGACGTACCGTTCAGGTAC
>JAUWKY010000260.1 GCA_030613915.1 Syntrophobacterales bacterium | reverse complement strand
CTCGTTGTGGAGCAGCCTTCTCCTTTAGCCTATCTCGATTATAACATTTATGGGGAAACTCCTGTCAAACTTTCCCTTGACTTTGTTTTCTGCGCTGAGGTAATTTCACATGTTACATTTGTTCCAGGGTTTGCCCGGCAGGACCTGTTTGAGAATGCGGAACTAGCAACAAACGAGGCGCAATCAGACCAACAGTCAACCTGTGAATCCCCTTCCGTATTCAGAAAGCAATCCAAACGGATAGTACAGCACAATGTAGACAACAACACCAGAGAGGAGTGTTCATGAGTACAGTTATTGCCAATGTGAGAACGGTGGGAATTATCTCCCATGGAGGCGCAGGAAAAACCAGCCTGGCAGAAGCGATGCTCTTTACCACAGGTAACTCCAAGAGGCTGGGTAAAGTTGATGACGGCACTTCTATTATGGACTATGACCCCGAAGAGATTTCCAGAACAATAACCTTAAGTTCGTCTTTCTGCACCTTCACCTGGCAGAATTCATCCATCACCATCATTGATACCCCGGGTGATTTTAACTTCCTGGTCGACACCAAGACCTGTCTCCACGGAGCGGACGGAGCTGTGGTGCTGATTGACGCCATCGACGGCGTAAAGGTGCAGACAGAGAAGGTCTGGGAATTTGCCGACGAGTTCAATCTTCCACGACTTATAGCCATCAACAAAATGGATCGCGAACGTGCTGATTTCTTCAAAGTTGTCAAAGAGATCAAAGAGATATTCGGCGACAAAGCCACCCCGGTACACCTTCCCATAGGAGCTGCCGAGACTTTCAGCGGTCTGGTAGATTTGCTCAGCGGTAAAGCGTACCAGTTTCAGGATGATGGCAGCGGCAAAATGAAGGAGATTGATGTTCCTTCTGACCTGGAAGACCTGGTGGCAAGTCAGCAAGAACAGATTATTGAGCGCATCGCCGAATCAGACGACGTGTTGTTGGAGAAATACCTGGAAGGCGAGGAACTCACCGACGTGGAACTTGTGGAAGGACTCCGCAACGGCTGCGTGGCAGGTGATATCATTCCTATCACTTGTGGTTCCGCCACCAAGAATATGGGGACACAGATGTTGCTAGACCTCATTGTCCAGTGTCTGCCGATTCCTCTGGACCGTGGTGACAAAGCGGGCGTTAACCCCAAGAATGGTGAGGAAATGGTGCGCAATCCTGAAGAGGGCGAACCGTTAAGTGCTCAGGTAATCAAGACTGTTAGCGATCCTTACGCCGGCAGACTTACCATCATGAGAATTTTTTCCGGAATCTTGACAGCCGACAGCAATTTCTACAACGCCAGCAAAGAGGCAAAAGAACGTTTCGGCGCCCTCATGCTCATGCAGGGGAAAAGCCAGCAAACCATTAAAAGTGCCGGCCCTGGCGAAATTGTCGCGGTGGCCAAGTTGAAAGAGACGCTCACCGGCGATACCCTCTGCGATCCGAATAATCCGATTGTCTACCCTGTTCCCGAAACCATGAATCCCATTGTTTCAATGGCGGTGCAACCCAAGAGTAAAGGAGATGAGGACAAGATTTTCTCTTCTCTGGCTCGAATTATGGAAGAAGACCCTACCTTACAAGTACACCGTGAAAAACAGACGAGAGAAACAATCCTATCGGGAATGGGCGAAATCCACATCGAAGCTTCCATGGGCAAACTAAAAAGGAAGTTCGGCGTGGAGGTCATTCTATCACCGCCGAAGGTCCCATACCGGGAGACAATCAAGAAGACTGTGACGGGTGTTGTTTATCGGCACAAAAAACAGACTGGCGGGCGCGGCCAGTTTGCCGAGGTACATTTTGATCTCACTCCGCTTGAACGTGGCACGGGTTTTGAATTCGAAGAGGCTTTGACCGGAATGAATGTCCCCCGCAGCTTTGTTCCGGCCGTGGAAAAGGGGCTTAATGAGGCCAAGGAGATGGGTGTACGAGCAGGCTACCCGGTGGTGGATTTAAAAGTCCGTTTTTACGATGGCAAATCACATGATGTGGACTCCTCGGAAATGGCCTTCAAGATAGCCGCATCCATGTGCTTCAAGAAGGGGCTTGCGGAAGCGGAGCCTACCTTGCTGGAGCCGATCATGGAAGTGGAGGTGACTGTTCCAGATGAGCACATGGGAGATGTGATTGGTGATCTCAACTCCAGGCGAGGCAGAGTGTTGGGAATGGACTCGAAGGGGAGAAATCAAATAGTGAGAGCTCATGTGGCCATGTCTGAAGTACTCAAATATGCTCCCGATCTCCGTTCCAAAACCGGCGGCCGCGGCATGTTCACTATGAAACACTCACACTATGAGGAGGTACCGTCCCACCTTCAGGAACAACTGGTAGCAGAAGCCAAGAAAGAAAAAGAAGATTAAATCCTAACATTACATACCCAAACCGGTAAAAATCGCTGCGCTCGCGGCATAGGTCGAATACATGAGTGAGACTGGCAAGGTAAAGAAAATTGAACCCAGCCGGATCTTGAATCTGCCGCTCTCCAAGAAAATTGAACTGGCCCACATGGCCGGACGCCAGGTGCGCGCCGTTCTGATCACAGATCCAAACAAGCAAGTTCGGGAGGCGGTGCTTACCAGTCCACGAATCACCGAAGTGGAGATCGTGGCCATTGCCAAATCACGGAAGCTTGACGATGATTTGCTGCGCAGAATTGCTGCCAACGTGCAATGGTTAAAGAATTACCAAGTCCGTCGAGCTCTGGTGAACAACCCCAAAACTTCTCTTCCCATAGCCCTTAAACTGGTTCCCACCCTTTTGGATGCCGACCTCAAGCAACTGGCCAAAAACACGGAGGTGAGTGAAGACTTAATCGCAACGGCCGAGCGCACTGCAGCCGAGCGAGGAACCGACCGACGTGCCCCCGTAAAAACGAAAGCACCGATAGCTGAGAAAAAAGCCAAGAGCCGGTTCCAGGAGATCCAGAATCTGCCGGTTCCTGATAAAATCAAATTGGCTATGACCGGAGACAAAGAGGCGCGTTCCATTCTTATCAAGGACAGCAACAAGCAGGTTCAGGAGGCGGTGCTTGATAGCCCACGGATCTCTGATGTGGAGGTTGTTGCTATTGCCAACTCGCGTAATGTGCCTGATGAGATGCTGCGCAAGATTGCCGTCAACAGGCAATGGATGAAAAACTACCAGGTTCGTCTGGGTCTGGTGAACAATCCAAAAACCCCTCTGCCAATGGGTCTTAAGATCATCGGAACTCTGATGCTCGCCGATCTCAAGCGATTGTCCAAGAACAAGGGCGTGTCGAACGTTCTGAGTTCGGCTGCCCAGCGTTTTGTAACGAGAAAGGGCGTTAAGTGAGACGGGCGGCAATACTGACAATCAGCGATCGGGGTTTCAGGGGTGAGCGCCAGGATGGAAGCGGTCCGGCCGTGCAGGAGATTCTGGACAAAGCTGGATTTTTCATAGCTCATCAGGAGGTGCTTCCAGATGAGCAACACCTCATTGAACAACGACTCCTCTACCTTACCGATGAACTTTGTCTGGATCTGGTGGTTTCTACCGGCGGCACCGGGGTCAGCCCACAGGATGTAACGCCTGATGCCACTCTTGCGGTTGTTGATCGCCAGGTGCCAGGTATGGCCGAGGCGATGAGAACCGCAAGCCTGCTCAAAACCCCCCATGCCATGCTCTCCCGTGCAGTAGCCGGAATCAGGGGGCAGACACTCATCATTAACCTCCCGGGTAGTGTCAAAGGTGCCCGGGAAAATCTGGAAGTGATACTCCCGGGCCTTCATCACGCTTTGGAAAAAATCCAGGGCGATCCCAGTGAATGCGGAGATTTATCCGAGTAGAAAGCATAACTTGGAATGCGAAACTGGGAACTTGCCGACAAATCCGAAATAGGGCAAATGCCTAAAGTCAGCTAAAATGTCTAAAGTTCTCGAAATGGTATTCCTTATCGGCCATCTGGATAGTCTGTATTTTCCAGTATCTCCTCCAGCTGCC
>JAUWKY010000124.1 GCA_030613915.1 Syntrophobacterales bacterium | reverse complement strand
ATTCAGAATAATTTTGCAAATCAGCTCACTCATATCGATTTTGCTCTGGTCAGTTTTTTTGCTGAAGTCGAAGCAGATCTCGAGACTATTGTTTCAAATGAGTTTGTAAGATCAAGAAAGGATGACGATTTTACCAACTTTGCTGAAGCGGATGCAGATACTTTTGAATATAATATTGGCGAGCTAGAGCAAAAAATAATCAACATATTCAACAGCTATAGAATAACACATAAATTTGCTAATTCTGTTTATATGGGCCGGAAAAACGGTAGTTTTGTGCGGTCTCATAAAAGAAATAGATCAACGAAGTATGATCCTAGAACCAGACCATGGTACATCTTGGCTAAGGAAAACCTTGGAAAATTAGTAAGAACTACCCCCTATACCTCCGTAACCTCATTGGATGTAAACATAGGGGTAGTTGCCGCACTCCTAGATGAACAAGGTCAAGTCTATGGTGTAGTGGGTATTGATATAACCCTTGATAACCTCACAGACTATATTGAAAACGTCAAGGTTGGACGCAACGGTTACATGGTTCTGCTCGATGAAGATGGCATGTTTTTAGCGAGTCGGAACAAAGCCGAGATCTTTCAAAGTATTGAGGCAATATACAAAGATGACATCGACAGACTCTTTGAAGAGAGTCAGGGGGTTGTAACTCTCACAAAAAACTTGAAAAAACAATACCTCTTTTTTGATACCTCCCCTGAGCTTGGCTGGAGTCTTGGCATGATCATTCCTGCGGAAGAAATCAATTCCGAGGTTAGAAGTTCGGTAAACGGGATACTTTTGGCTCTGTTTTTAGCCCTCGCCCTTCTCAGTGGACTTACCCTTGTCGGCCTGCAAAATTTTGTTGTCAAGCCTTTGAAAAAACTTGACGAAGGAACTGGCCTCATCGCTCGTACAGGTAATCTGGACCATCATATAGAAATTCGATCAGGCGACGAAATAGGACACCTGGCCCAGTCATTCAATAAGATGATTGATTCGATTGGCAAGGCAGAAAAGGGTTTGAAAGAATCGGAAGCAGAGCTGAGGAAACATCGGGATCACTTGGAAGAACTGGTGGGGGAGCGGACCAAAGAACTTTCAGAGGAAATCGCCGAGCGCAAGCGGACCGAGGAGGCACTTAGAGAGAGCGAGGCCGAGTACCGATTGTTGGTAGATAATATGCCAGGTATCGTCTACAAGGGATTGGCGGATTGGTCAGTGGCTTTTAGAGACGACAAGATAGAGACAATGTTAGGCTGCAGGGCGGAGGAGTTCAATTCTCGGGAAAGAAAGTGGTCTGATTTTATAGTTGAGAAAGATCTTCAGGCTGTCCATGAGGCCTTTGTCAAAGCCTTGAAAACGGACAAGTCTTTTGTCCGAGAATACAGAGTCAGGACCGTGGGTGGAGAGACTCTCTGGGTGAGTGACAGGGGAACTATCGTTTGCAATGAAAAGGGAGAGATTGATTACGTCAGTGGGGTATTTTTTGATGTCACCGAGCGCAAAGAGGCGGAGGAGGAGGTGCTCAAGCTATCTCGCGCCATGGAGCAGAGTCCTGCCTCTGTAGTTATCACCGACCTCAAAGGTGCGATCGAGTATGTGAATCCCAATTTTGTTAAAGTGACCGGATACAGTGCAGAAGAGGCGATTGGGCAGAACCCACGGATTTTGAAGTCCGGTGAACACAGCGCTGAGTTCTATGAGGGGCTCTGGAAGGAGATTCTTAAAGGTAATGTATGGCGTGGCGAGTTTCGTAACAGGAAAAAGAGTGGTGAATTATACTGGGAAAGCTCATCTATTTCGCCCATTCGTAATGCTGCTGCTGAAATAACCCATTTTGTCGCGGTTAAAATGGATATTACCGAGCGCAAGCGCATGGAAAAGGAATTGATCCAAGCCAAGCTGGCGGCAGATGCAGCCAGCCAGGCCAAGAGCGATTTTCTTGCCAACATGAGCCACGAACTGCGGACACCGTTGAACGGTGTCATAGGCTATGCTCAAATTCTTCAGCGCGATCGGACCCTCAGTAAGAAGCAACGTGAGAGCCTGGATGGGGTAGAAAACTGCGGGCAACATCTACTGAATTTGATCAATGACGTCCTGGACCTATCGAAGATCGAGGCCGGCCGGCTTGAAGTTGATTTGGCGCCTTGCGACCTGCATCACCTCCTGCAGAGCGTCGCCGACATCATCAGCCAACGTACTGAGGAAAAGGGCTTGGCCTTTTCTCTGGATGTTTCGCCCGAGGTTCCGCAGGGGATAATCGCTGACTCAACCAAGCTCAGGCAGGTACTGGTCAATTTTTTGGGCAACGCCGTCAAATTTACCAATGAGGGAAGCATTACGCTTAAAGTCAAAGAAGCAGCGGACAAGCGGCTAGAATTTATCGTGCAAGATAGCGGCATCGGCATGACGCCCAAAGAGTTGGCCGAAGTCTTCGATCCATTCACCCAGGCAGAAGGTGGGAAAGTCAGCGGCGGCACTGGTCTTGGTCTGGCAATCAGTCAACGCATAGTGAGTGCACTTGACGGCGAACTGGAGGTTGAAAGCGAGCCCGGCAAGGGTACGTGTTTCACAATTTTGCACCCCCTTACCGAAGTAGATGATCTTGATCTAAAAGAACTGGCAGCAGAACCCCTGACGGAGGAGCGATACCATGTGCTGGCGCCGGGTCAGGACATCACCGTGTTGGTCGCCGATGACCGCAGGGTTAATCGTGACATCCTGGTTCAGTTACTTGAAGGCTCTGGCTTCCAAGCCATGGAAGCGGTCAACGGCAAAGAGGCTCTGGAGAAGTTACGGAAGCACCGCTTGCCGCTGGTACTGATGGATGTTCGGATGCCGATTATGAACGGGATCGAGGCGACACGAGAGATTAGAAGCGACCCTGCGCTTCGGGACACGGTGGTTATTGCTGTTTCTGCCAGTGTGTTTCCTGATTTCCAGGAAAAAATCAGGGAGGTGGGTTGTGATGATTTCATCGGCAAGCCGTTTCGCGCTTCAGAGGTGTTTAGAAAGATTGAACGCCACCTGAAGGTACAATATATTGAGCAAGAAAAAGAGGAACTGGGTGTAGTGAAAAGAGATGAGCTGCCGCCGCTCCCAGCAGAAGTGGCCAAAGATATAGCGCAGCGGTTGCGACAGGCTGCCGAACTTGGGGATGTGACCGAGCTGAACAAGATCGGCGCTGAGCTCATAGCACAGCCGGCTGGAGCGTCCCACTACGCAGAGGAGATTTCTCGACTGACGACAGCATTTGCTTTTGATGGTATAAGAGAATTGGCTGACAATCTGGAAAAGAATGGAAAAGAGTAACCGGAGCAGAAAATGACCAACCATCCGCTACCATATGTAGGCAGTCAGGCAGAGTCTGAAAGAATTTTGCTTGTGGACGATAATCCCACAAATTTGCAGGTGCTGTTTCAGACCCTGGAAGGACGAGGATATAATCTCTTGGTTGCCAAAGACGGTGAAACAGCCCTAACCATCGTCAAGAAGGCTCTGCCAGAGTTGATCCTGTTGGACATTATGATGCCGGGGATCGACGGCTATGAGGTATGTCGACGGCTGAAGAATGATCCAACCACAAAAGAGATTCCGATAATTTTTCTTTCCGCTCTAGGTGAAACCAAAGACAAAGTCAGGGGATTGGATTTAGGAGCAGTGGATTACATCTCCAAGCCTTTTCAGGCAGAGGAGGTGATCGCCAGGGTAAATACCCACATCACTATTTACCGGCTGAGACGTGAGGTCCAGGCCCAGAAAGATGCCCTGGAACGGGAACTCGAGGTGGTTGCCAAGGTACAATACGACCTCCTCCCTAAACGGCTTCCCGAGATTAAGGGGATGAAGCTGTCGGCTTATTACCAGACCAGTCGCTACGCTGGTGGCGATTACTACGACATTATCGAACTTCCGGATGAGCGCTGGGGTTTCATGGTGGCCGACGCTGAAGGCCACAGTACCCCTGCTGCTGTTCGTATGGCCATGACCTGTGCCCTGTTGCGTGGTTATCCGGGAGCGGCCAGCGATCCGGGGAAAGTTCTGAAAGACCTTAACAGGACTCTTTGCGAGGTTGTCGGCATGAGTTTCATAACTGCCATTTTTGCTGTTTACGATGGGCGAGATAACAGTTTGCGCATAGTAAAAGCGGGCCACATGGATCCCCTGCTCTACAGACCTTCCAAAGGCGAGACCGTTGAGATTCCCTGCGAGGGTACATATGCCATGGGCATTGAGCAATATGACGAGGTGCCGGTGACAGAAACCAGGTTACAATCGGGCGACCGGTTGCTATTTTATACTGACGGGCTTACCGAACAGTTCAACCCGGAAGGGGAAATGTACGGCCTCGAAAGACTGTGCCGGCAACTTTCCAAAGACCGCGGGGACAGCCCAAAAGAAATTCTCGATGCAATCGTTGATGATGCGGAGAGGTTTGCAAAAGGATTGCCGGCTGACGATGATCAAGCACTTCTGCTTTGCGTTGTGGAGTGAGCTTAAGCGAAGCAGGAAATGCGAAACAGTTTGAAAGGAGTACGGATGGAAGTTATCGAGAAGAAACAGGACGGAATTTGCATTTTAACTTTGAGTGGTCGTTTAGATGCGAACAGCTCTGAGGAATTTCGTGAGAAGATATTGCAAATTATCGAGGATGGCGCAAAAAAGGTAATCTTGGATTGCGAGAATCTGAACTACATTTCGAGTGCTGGTCTGCGCGTGGTTTTAGAAGCCACCAAAGAAATAAAGCGGCATGAAGGGAAAATAATGCTCTGTGCCTTGCAGGATTATATCAAGGAGGTATTCGAGGTAGCTAAATTCGACGCATTCTTACCCATCGGCGGCAGCGTAGAAGGTGCTCTCAAAGAATTCTAACCCTTGAGCTATCCGCTCGAGGGTTGTGGTTTGGGTGGTACAAATCTTTTCTTCACCAAGGCATTGCGGTACTGGATATAGGCGTTGCGGATGGCAACGTAGGGATCGATGGCGGCTTCCTTGAGAGCCTCGTAATCTCCCAGCGTCAGTGAGACGTTGTTGAATTTCTTATATCCCTTCACTCCCCAACGCAATAGCAAGGGATCAACGTACCAGGTGATTGGATCCAGGAAGGAATCTCCAACCCACCCTACCAAACTTCGCGTACTGAATGGCCCCAGTATTGGCATATTAATGTAGAAACCATGTCCTATCCTCCAGACACCCAGAGTCTGGCCAACGTCCTCGTCCTGCATGGGAAGGTTCAGTCCTCTCGAGGAAGGATCGAAAAAACCGAAAAAGCCGAGGGTTGAATTAACAGCGAAGCGCGAGACTTCGATGCCCGCACCCCGAAAGTTTCCTTGCAAAATGGAATTGACGAAGCGGACCGGGAACAGCAGGTTGACGAAAAAGTTGCGTACGGCAACCCGGAAGTCCTCGGGGAAAACCCAATTGTAGCCCCGGGCTGCGGGTTTGAGGAACCAGAAGTAGAGCCGGTCGTTGAAGTGAAATATGGCTCGATTTACGGGTTCCAGGGGATCTGCAATCAATACTGCCTCTGCTTCTTCCGGTTCCTCCTCCAGGAAATCCAGATCCTCTTCGAAGTCGAGGTCCTCATCCGATAGATCTTCCGTTTCCTTCTCCGAGGCCGGTGGACTTTTCTCTTCCGGTACTTCCTCTACCACCGTAGGACTTTGTTCTGCCGTTATCTCCTTGGACTGGGATGGGTTTTGCTCTGCGGTGGCGATGGTTACCCGCTGCTCCTGCACGGAGGGAACCGTTGGCGCCAGAGAAAGGGTGGAAGTAGAATTGTGGGCACAGCCGACTGCGAAAAAAGCAACAAGCAGGACCATCCATGATAGTGGCTTCATGAAATCCATGCTCCGTACTTACGTGTAGCTCTACTGCTACCTTTCTCAGCTGTTTTGATCTACGCTTTTTTGGTCTTCTTCCTCAGGATTTCGAGCACTTCTTCTGGTGGGTTGTTCGCCAGGATCTCTCTGAACTGGGTGCGATAGTTTTTAACCAGGCTTATACCCTCAATTATGATGTCGTACACTTTCCATTCACCGTCTTTGAGATACACCCTGTAATAAATCGGGATCTCAACGGATTTCGTAATGATGTGGGTTTGGACTTCGGCTTTTTTTTTCGAAAGCATGGTTTCTTTACCAAAAGTCACCTTCTCGTCCGTGTACGCGAGAATTCTGTCCAGGTAAGCCTTTTCCAGAATTGATCGGTAAAGCTGGACGAATTCTTTTTTCTGGTCACCGTTGAATTTTCGCCAATTTCGACCTAGTGTGAGCCTGGAAAGTGCGACATAATCAAACATTTCATCTGCAATAGCCTCAACCTTTTTTTGCCTGGCTTCTTTGTTGGCTTCGCCTTGCAGAGCCGGATCACGCAGAACTCTAAGCACTTCGTTCACATGTCCCTTTACGGTGTCAAAAGGCACACCCGCACGTACATGAAGCGGAATAATCAAAAGAACTAGGAGAATGAATCCCACAAGCAGTTTTTTCATGGCTCACCCCTCAGATTTTGTCTATTTCTCAACGTCTCCGAAAGCATACTTGCTGATGAGTTCCTGGATGTCAGTGGGCGATTCGGTGTCGGTGATGGTTCCGCCCGGTTGCAGCAGTTCGTCCGTCCCCCCCCCGGGATCGATACTGACGTATTTGTCGCCGATCAAACCTTCCGTTTTTATGGAGGCGATGGCATCATCATAAATCTTTATCCCCTTGTTAATTCTAAATTTCACCACCGCCATCTGATTCTCTTGATCCATGGTGAGTCCGTCCACCCGTCCTATTTCAATACCGCGCATCTGTATGGAGCTGCCGGCTCTAAGGCCGGACACCGAGGTGAACCGGGCAAGTAGTGAGTAAGAGGCGTCGCCGAGAAGGCCGACATTGCCCAGTTTTAC
>JAUWKY010000070.1 GCA_030613915.1 Syntrophobacterales bacterium | reverse complement strand
AGCGCTGAAATGATTTCAACGTTTCCAACACAGAAACCAACCCTCCATCCCGGCATGGAATAGCTCTTTGACAAGGAAAAAAACTCGACTCCGATATCCTTAGCACCTTCTACCTGGAGAAAGCTGGGAGCCATTTCCTCGTCGAATACCAAATCGGCATATGCCAGATCGTGCACCACGATGATTTCGTGCTTCCTGGCGAAGTCACAAATTTTCTGAAAGAAGTCCAGGTCAACGACCTCAGTGGTGGGGTTATGAGGAAATGAGATTATTAACATCTTCGGCTGAGGCCAGGTCTGTTTGAAGGCCGTCTGGAGATCTTCAAAAAAGTCTCGATCTCTTTCTATGGGAATACTGCGCAAATCCCCCCCGGCTATGATAACCGAGTACGGATGAATGGGATAGGTTGGATTTGGGGCGAATACCACGTCTCCTGGGCTGATCAGCGAGAGTATCAGGTGCGACAACCCCTCTTTGGCCCCAATAGTCACAACGGCCTCTGTTTCCGGATCGATATCCACATCATATCGGCGTCCGTACCAGCTGGCTATAGCCTCTCTCAGTTTGGTAATTCCTCGCGAAGCTGAGTAACGGTGGTTGTGAGGTTTCTGGGAGGCCTCTAACAATTTGTCTACAATGTGCTGCGGGGTCGGCAGATCAGGATTTCCCATACCCAGATCAACGATGTCTCTACCCTCTCGTCTGAGACTCATTTTCAGTTCATTGACTTGGGCAAAAACGTAAGGAGGCAATCGACGCATACGGCTGAATTTGATCAGTGCTTCATTCATGGCTACCTTTCCTATCTATCGAGATTCAGTAAAAATACCGCAAGCAAGAACCCTTGTCAAAAAGTTTTTCCCGTACTCGAAAGCGATTGACACCTGTCTAAACCACTTCTAGAATAAACCCTAACGTTAGATACCCACGCCGACGCGCAGCGCAAGCGCTTGCGCCGCGTGGGGGAAACGCGTCAGAGTGCGTCCGCCTGAGGCGGAGCGTGCGCAAGCCGGGACAGGACGTGTGGGCATAGATCTCTCAGAGGAAGACCAGATGAAACGCACAGATCTGTATAAAGAGGCAGGGGTTGACCTAGATGCTGCCAATGAATTGGTAGCCAGGATTAGGCCTTTGGTTAAATCCACCTTCCACGCCAGTGTTATAACCGATGTGGGAGGATTCGGCAGTCTCTATTCCCTCGGCCAGCTTGACTACAAGCAACCAGTTCTTGTGAGTTCCACAGACGGAATAGGTACCAAGCTCAAAGTCGCTTCCCTGGCGAGCAGGCACGATACCGTGGGTATCGACCTGGTGGCCATGAGTGTTAACGACATCCTGGTCCAGGGAGCCAGGCCGCTTTTCTTTTTGGATTATCTGTCCATCGGCCGCATGAACCTCGACCTGGTAACTGATATCATCTCCGGCATAGCCGAAGGGTGCCGGCAGGCCAAGTGTTCGCTCATCGGCGGAGAAACCGCTGAGATGCCTGATTTTTACGGGGAGAATGAGTATGATCTCGCCGGTTTTGCTGTTGGCATCGTTGAAAAGGACTCCATTATTGACGGCTCAGAGATCAGTGTTGGTGACCAAATCATCGGACTCGCCTCAAGTGGTCTGCACAGCAACGGCTACTCATTAGTGCGCCGCATCATTTTTCAGGAACTCGGTCTCTCGCCGGACGATGTCATTCCCGAATGCGGCTGTAGCGTTGCCGAGGAACTCCTGCGGCCTACCCGTATCTACACTGAAGCCGTCCAGGTAATCACGCGGGATTTCTCGGTTCCAGGGATGGCACACATTACCGGCGGTGGTTTTTACGACAACCTGCCTCGAATTCTACCCTCCGCCTGTCTGGCCCGTCTGCGTAAAGACAGCTGGGAGGTGCCGAGCATTTTTCCTTTTCTCCAGGAACACGCTAGAATCTCCGAGCACGAAATGTATCGGGTGTTCAACAATGGGATCGGCTTTGTCCTGATTGTGCCGACCAGGGATTTGGAAGGCGCGCTGGAACTACTGACCGGTCTGGGGGAGAAAGCTTATCACATCGGCACCATACACGGCCGGGAGGAAAACGAACCGACGGTGGTGATTGAGTGATGTGAGAGGTGGGATTTCGGATTGCGGATTGGGGAATTAAGGGATTAAGACATTGAGAAATTTCAAGTTAATTTAGGAAATTAGAAATCCTACTCGGTCTAATTCCTAAATTCCTCAATATAGTAGTTATGCAGGTTTAAGTACTCGTCCTGAACGCAAGCAACGGGTACATATCCGCATGTAACGAATAGCGCCATCCTGTACAGTGCGTACTCGTTGCAGGTTGGGATACCACCTTCTTTTTGTTTTGTTGTTGGCGTGGCTGACCTTGTTGCCCGTTTGAGGGCGCTTACCGCATATCTGGCAAACTTTGGCCATTAGTTCCTACCTCCAATTAGAGCGATCAGTCTACAATTCGTGTTCGCTCTCTATTTTCCATCCCAAAGAATGGGAAGATTGTCTCGTTTTCCAGCAATCGCGGTATTTAACACATCCAGTCTTATTTGACAAGGAAAAAAGCAACTTCTTACGATGGATTGGCAGATCCCACATCCAGTAGTCAGCAGTAAGCGGTAAACGGTGAACAGTAAACGCTAAACAATTCATCTTTTTGACTAATTTTCTAATTCTCTAATTTTCTAATTAACCAACCCGCTCTCTGTCTTTTGTCCCCCGACCTCCGTCCTCTGTTTTCTGCCCGCTGCTAGCTGTCAGCTGTATTTCTCTATGCTCTATGCCTTCCCCAATCCCTCAATTCCCTAATTTCTGAATCCCTGAATTTGCTTCGTTATTCCACATCCAAGACAGATGAGCGCTGCACATCAATCACGTCTTTTATCTTGCGCACTGCCGCCATCGTACTCTGTAAATGGGTGATATCCCGCACTTCCACCACAAACTTGCATTCAGCGCGGTTGTCCACCCGGGTTCGAACATTGGCTTGCAAGATATTGATGTCGTGATTACTCAGAGTGCCGCTGATGGCAGCCAGCATGCCCTTGACATTGGCACAAATCACGATCAATCCCACAGGATGGACCTCTTCCGCCTCATGGTCCCAATCCACCTCGATGCGCCGCTCGAAACCACTACTCAGTAAACTCGTACACTCCTCCCGGTGCACCGAGACTCCTCTACCCCGAGTAATGTATCCGGCAATCTGATCGCCTGGCAAGGGATTGCAGCACTTGGCAAAACGCACCATGATGTCATCTAAACCCTTCACCAGTACCCCGCCGGGCTGTCTCGGTCTCTCTCTGCGCTCTGCCCTTTCAACAAGAGCCTCGTCTGGTTTCTCCTCAGGCTCCAACAAGCTTGTGAATTTGCCGATGGCTTGCAAGGCGGATATCTTGCCGTACCCTATACTGGCGAGAAGATCGTCCACTTTCTGCAGAGAGAACGCCTTGGTCACCTGGAGAAGTTCGTCGGAATGGAGGTATTTGGTGAAGTTGAGACCGTGCTTACGGAATTCACGCTCACAAATATCGCGGCCGAGAACAATGCTCCGCTGACGCTCCTCGGTCTTGATCCAGTGACGAATTCGTGTTCGAGCCCGCGAAGTCTTTACGGTCTTCAGCCAATCCTTACTGGGCACGTGTTTGGCCGAGGTAATGATCTCGATGATGTCGCCATTGCGTAGCTCGTATTTGAGTGGCACCAACTTGCCGTTCACCTTCGCCCCGGTGCAATGATGACCTACTTCGGTATGGATGCTGTAAGCAAAATCTATCGGCGTAGAACCTCGGGGAAAGGGTTTTACGTCCCCATTCGGGGTAAAAACGTAGACATCGTCCGGGAATAGATCTACCCGAACTGTCTCGAGGAATTCCCGTGGATCCTGCAGGTCTTGTTGCCATTCCAGCAACTGACGAAGCCAGGCGAAACGCTTGCTGTCACTTTCTGGAACACTTTTCCCTTCCTTGTACACCCAGTGTGCCGCAATGCCTTCATTGGCAATGCGGTGCATGTTCTCGGTACGAATCTGAATCTCAACCCGCTCACCATAAGGACCAATCACTGTGGTATGAAGGGATTGGTACATGTTTGCCTTGGGCATCCCTATGTAATCTTTGAAGCGGCCAGGAATGGGTTTCCACAGCGAGTGAACCACACCCAGGGCCTCATAACACTCGCGAATGGTTTCCAGGATGATGCGAAACGCTATGATGTCATAAATGTGCTCCAGATCCAGGTTCTGGGTGACCATCTTCTTGTTTATGCTAAAGATGTTCTTGGGCCTGCCGTTCACTTTCCCCTTCAACCCGAAATCCGCCAGCTTTTCCTGGATGATACCCTTGACTTCCTTGATGTAACGCTCGCGCTCCTCCTCATTCCTTCTCAGGCCACCAACAACCTCCTCATACATATCCGGATCAAGATAGGAAAAGGCAAGGTCTTGCAACTCGGTCCTGATCCAGTCAATACCGAGCCTGCCAGCAAGTGGCGCGTAGATGTCCAAAGTCTCCTGAGCAATAAGCCGCTGTTTTTCCGTGGCTTGAAAATCGAGGGTGCGCATGTTATGAAGCCTGTCGGCGAGTTTAATCAGGATCACCCGGATGTCACTGGCCATCGCCAGAATCATCTTGCGCATGTTCTCAGCCTGGCGCTCTTCGAAACTGCCAAACTCAAATCTGCCGATTTTGGTTACGCCGTCAACTATTTGGCTAACTTCATCCCCGAATAGCCTATTAAGGTCACCCAGATTGGTTTCGGTGTCTTCGAGGGTGTCGTGAAGCAGAGCAGAGGCGATGCTGAAGACGTCCAGTTTCATCTTTGCCAAAATGCCGGCCACTTCCAGAGGATGCATAAGGTAGGGCTCACCGGAAAGGCGCACCTGTCCCGCATGAGCTTTGGCTGAATAGACGTATGCTTTTTCAATGAGACTTACATCTGCTTCTGGATGGTAGGCAAGAACTTGATCGACGATATCGTTGAGACGAATCATAACAAATTCTTTATGCGCGACGCGCATAAACAGCGAGACGGGACGTCGGGCGAGACTGGAGGTCGAGTCTAAAAGAATGCTACTCCTCTCGGTCTTTCACGTCTCGCTCGTCTCGCTAGTCTCGCACGTCTCGCTCGTTAATACGCTTTGCCGAAGTATATCCGTTCTCCAGAAGGCTTGCCACAGCGCACGCAAACCCCGTCCTCATCCTCGGACTCTATGGGAATGCAGCGAATTGTCGCCATGGTGTCCTGCTTAACCTGGTCTTCACATTCGGGGTCACCACACCAATGGGCGTGGAGAAATCCTCCTTGCTCAGCCACGACTTCCCTAAAAGTCTGGTAATCGTCAACCCGCATGGTGTTTTCTTGACGGAACCGCAGCGCCCGCTGGAAGAGTGAAGTTTGAATCTCATCCAGTAACTCTCTTATCTTTTCCTTAACCTTATCCTTAGCCAGGTTCACCTTTTCCCGGGTATCCCGACGGACTACCACCACCTCTCCTCGCTGGAGATCCCTCGGACCCACTTCAACTCGAATGGGAACTCCGGCACGCTCCCATTCGTTGAATTTCCACCCGGGAGTGTACTCCTCCCTGGCATCTACCCTATAAGTTATATCCCTATCCAGGGATGCCGCAATTTGGTCAATGAACTCCAGGATCTCCCCATGTCCCTCTTTGCCCTTAAATATAGGAATAAAGACCACCGACAGCGGTGCCATTTTGGGGGGCAAAACCAGGCCCTGATCATCGCCATGTGTCATGATGAGGGCGCCGATCATCCGGGTGCTCATCCCCCAACTAGTGGCATAGACCAACTGCTGTTCCCCATTCTTATCCTGGAAGGTGACATCAAAAGCCCTGGCAAAGTTCTGGCCAAGATTATGCGAGGTTCCGGCCTGTAAAGCCTTGCCGTCCTGCATGAGTGCTTCAATTGTGTAGGTATGCAATGCTCCGGCAAACTTCTCCCGCTCGCTTTTTCGGCCGGGAATAACTGGAATTGCAGCGTACTCTTGGGCAAAGGTTTGGTAAACATTGAGCATCTGCAAAGTCTCCTCCTCGGCCTCTTCTGCGGTGGCATGGGCCGTGTGCCCTTCCTGCCAGAGGAATTCCGTCGTGCGCAGGAACAGTCTCGTGCGCATCTCCCACCGAAGAACGTTACACCACTGGTTGATCAGCAGTGGCAGATCCCGGTAGGACATAATCCATTTCTTGAACATGGCCCAAACGATTGTCTCTGAAGTTGGCCGGATTACAAGTGGTTCCTCCAGTTTTTTGCCGCCACCGTGGGTTACCACCGCACACTCGGGCGCAAACCCCTCCACGTGTTCAGCCTCTTTCTCCAAAAAGCTCTCCGGAATCAAAAGCGGGAAGTAGGCGTTCTCATGGCCTGTTTCCTTGAACATGATGTCGAGGTAAGACTGCATTTTCTCCCAGAGGGCATAGCCATTGGGACGAATGACCATGCACCCCTTCACCGGTGAATAGTCTGCCAATCGCGCTTTCATGATCACATCCGTATACCACCGGGAAAAATCTTCACTCCGCTTGGTAATGCCTTTTTTCATTGGTGCTATCTTCCTCCGTCAATCTCCCACTTGCAATCCGCATCGCGTCAATTGGTCAAATGGTTGATTAGAGAATTAGAAAATTAGTTGATTAGTCAAATAGTTAAATCGTTCAAGCCGTAGAAATCGTTCAAATCGCAAGATCGCGGCTGCAAGCCGCTCCCACAGGAGAATCTTTGTTTTCTGCTTTTTTGAAATCCGCAATCCGAAATCCGAAATCCGCAATCTTCCTTATGCTCTATGCGATCTCTTCGTCAACCATCAACGCGATCTCTTCCAGTAATCTTGACTTTAACTCCGCTTCAGGTATCTTCGCAACTATTTCTCCCTTCTTAAAAAGGATTCCCTGGCCGCGGCCACCGGCTATCCCCACATCAGCCTCCCTGGCCTCCCCCGGGCCGTTGACCACACAGCCCATAATAGCAACCTTGAGTGGAGTTTTCACCCGTAACAACTGTTCCTCAATTTCATGGGTCAAGCCGATAATATCAAGATCGCAACGACCACAGGTGGGGCAGGAAATGAGTTCTATCCCTCGCTCCCTGAGCTTGAGGGCACGCAGAATTTCGTAGGCCGCCCTCACTTCATTGATGGGATCACTGGTGAGGGACACTCGGATGGTGTCACCGATACCCTCAGCCAGCAGCAAGCCAATGCCAATGGCTGACTTAACCGAACCACAAATCAGAGTTCCGGCTTCAGTGACACCCAAATGAAGCGGATAAGAAACCCTATCAGCCAGCAGTCGGTAAGCTTCCACCATGGTAATCACGTCGGACGATTTCAGTGAAATTTTGATTTCCTGAAATTTCAGGGATTCAAGAAGCTGAACTTGGCGAAGAGCACTTTCAACCATTGCTTCTGGGGTTGGGCCCCCATATTGATGCAGAAGGTCCTTGTCAAGAGACCCTGAATTTACTCCAATGCGAATGGGCACCTGGCGCTCAGCAGCAGCGTGCACCACCTTGGCCACGGCTTTCTCACCCCCAATGTTTCCAGGGTTGATCCGCAGACCATCTACTCCTGTCCTCAGAGCATCCAGGGCGAGGCGATGATCGAAGTGGATATCGGCGATAAGGGGCGTGCCCGCCTCCCGTTTAATGGCCTTCAGGGCTTCAACTGCCTTTGCATCCACTACTGCCAGCCGAACGATCTCGCAACCAACCTCTGCCAACCGTCTGATCTGTTCAAGGGTGGCGGGGATATCGCGAGTATCCGTATTACACATAGACTGTACCACCACCGGGGCATCTCCGCCCACCGGTACTGGACCAACGTGGATTTGTCGTGTTTTTCTTCGCGTAATGCGCATCTTATAGTTCTCTACTAATGCCCTGGTCGAGGAATTGGTCGATTAGGAAATTAGAGAATTAGAAAATTAGTTGATTAGTCAAATAGTTAAATCGTTGAATCGTTGAAATCGTTCAAGTCGTTAAAACCTTTCAAACCGCAAGATCGCGGCTACCATTCGACCCATTCGACAGGCTCAGGGCGGGAAAGCCGCTCCCACAGGAGAATCCCTTTCTTCTTTCCTTTGACTTCCACCTCCTGTCCTCTTTCCTCCGCCGTCTCGCTCGTCTCGCCCGACCTCACGTCTCGCCAGATATCGCTCTGCGCTTAGCGCTATGCGTTTCATCTAGACCAAAAACGCGGGGGAGCTGCACGCTCCTGTCCCGCGCTTACTATCAATCATTCAGGCGCCGTTGCGTATCGCCGCCGATTTCACAGTCCGTTGACATCGATTTGACGGATGAAGGATTTAACCGAATCCATCCACTGTTGGAGCCTACAGTCTTCCGCATCGGGCTCACAAGTTCTAACTCCGGAGTCGTCGGCGCACTCAACTTGAACCACCTTGCCTGTTTCGTCTGTGACCTCCTGTTTGAAAGGACAATCGTCCAGCATGACCGAGCCTTGGCCCTCGATTCGTCCTTCGTGCTCCGCTACATCTTCACTCGCGGCTGTGATAGGTACCTTTTTGACTGTCCAATTTCCCATTATTGACCTCCCTGATCTCACTCAAGTCTTGATTCTAGCTAGACCTTCGCACGTACGCAAGATATTTTTCTAGAATATCAATCTAAGTCAATTAGGAAATTAGAGAATTAGTCGATTAGAGAATTAGAAAATTAGTCAAATCGTAGAAACCGTAGAAATCGTAAAAATCGTAGAAATCGTCA
>JAUWKY010000133.1 GCA_030613915.1 Syntrophobacterales bacterium | reverse complement strand
CAACTCAGGATTCACAAAACCATAAAAGACGGTCTCGATGACGGTGGGTAAATCATCCACCAAAGAGTATTCGCCATCACTGGCCAACCATTTCTGCATTATGCCATCGATAAAACCCATCACACCGTAGAAAACGGTGTGGAAGTCCATTTGTTTGAGAAGACCACTCTTAGCGGCTTGCAAGATCTTACGCTTGAGCAACGGTACTTTCTTCAAAATGTTGCCAATATAGAGAGCCTTGACCTCAGCACCAAAATCGCTCTGCTCCTGGATAAGAACCTTATACAGATTTCGGTTGCGGTCGAAAAAGGCAAAATAGATTCTCAAGTAGGCCTCAATAACCTCAAGCACGTCTGCCCGCGGATCGACGGCGCCGGCGACTGCCTGATCCAGTTCGGCCACCTTTGAGCGGATTAGCTCAGTAAATAGCCCTTTCTTGCTGTGGAAATGGCGGTATACCGTTCCCTTCCCCAACTCGGCACGCTCCGCGATTTCATCCACGGTAGTGCCATGGAAACCCTTGGCAGAAAAGACTTCCAGTGCCGCGGTCAGGATCTTCTCACGGGTATCGGCAGTCTGGGGCCTACCTTGATCGCGAGGTCCAACCTGTTTAGAAAGCTGGCGAGTGAGTAAGCGCTCGCTGAAATCTGCTTGGCCTGAACCTCGACGCTTAGCTACCCTGATAACCTCCTTAACCCATTGGGAAATGACAGCTTCAGCTTCGAGATTGGCGGCGCTAATTTGGGAAATCCCCTCCTCAAAAACCGAAAACAGTGTTTCCAGGTCTTCTCCGCCCGAGCCAGCTTCATCACCCAGCACATCCTGCCAGAATAGCTGCCAGGCGGAAGGATCCGCAGCCGCATCCTGTGAGAGCAAGCTCAACAGCGCCGCCCGCTTATCCTGATCCAGTTGAGAATACTTCTCCATATACCTTGCCATAGTCATAGCCCACAAAATATTGTGACGGACCAGTCCGTCATTATCTTGATTTAACTCTCGGTGTCAAGTCCTTTTTTGCAGGAGATCCAGTAACAGAGTCTCATCAGGGATATTTTACGACTGGATTGAGGTGGCTGCTTTGACCGTATAGATGGAAGGAGTGCCTCCGCTGAGACGTTGGTAAGCCTTACCGATGACCTCTCTGGTTTCTTTGGTAAGATTGTATTGAGAGAGAGCCGAAAAAGGAACTTGAGCACAGGAAATTGCATCGCTGCTGGCCTGTAGTTTTCCTCCAGTTTTGCGGCAAAGGAAGTCTACGAGCACATAATGATACTGGACCTGTCCTTCCTGGTCCCAAAAAATCCGATCTAGAACGGCAACGACTTCTACTACTTCCACATTGAGACCAATCTCCTCTTCAACCTCACGTACAACAGCCTTCTCCAAAGTCTCTCCCGGCTCCACTGCGCCTCCTGGCAACGACCACTCGCCGTATGCCGGCGGGCGACCGCGTCGCACCAAGACAACCCGCTCATCTTCAATAACAACCGCCGCCACTCCAACTATTGGACGATCTGGGTAATCTCGCGTCATAGTATAGTTCTACCTTCCATTGTAAAGGTTCAGGGAGGTTAGCCCAAATTAGGGTTTACAACGACGGCCAGGGCTGAACCCATGGTACAACGCTTCATAACGATCTCGGAATCTAAGTCGATTACCAGCGGCTGTCTTTCGGCCAAACTGGCAGTGAGGCCGATGGAAGATCCAGCTTCGTTTGTTGCCAATATAGAACTTCTCCGGCTTGACAACAGGTAGCGACCACATACCCTTTTTCTTCTTCAGGGCCTGGCGCTGAAGAGCCAGTAGCCGTTCCCAGTAACGTAGCTTTGGCTGTTTTCGTAACAGGTGGGCATAGCCCTGGCGAACCAGTTCACCATTAACAAAGGTTCCGTCCGCCAGGAAAACATAGGCCAGGAGCCTACCATAGGGGTCGCGCTGCTGCTCAGCCAACTCGAGGTTTATCCAGCGGCCCTGTACCAGCTTTTTGTTGAAAGCCTTAGCCTCATCACCAAAAGGCTCTCCCGGCTCGTCCTTGTGGGCAACCTCAGGGGTGTTGATACCAAGGTATCGTACCCGTTCGCCTCCTGCCACTACAATGGTGTCACCGTCATCCACCCAGTGCACTTTAACACGCAGCGAACCAGCATCTGCCGCTGGGGAGGTCCCCCCGCTGGCGAGTAGAACAAGAATCAAGGTGAGTGTGAAACGCTTGAGCATATTTAGTCACCGTAAAGATGACGAGCTGTACTGGAGTACTGGAGTATTGGGTTGGCTGAAAATTCCAAATTTTAGGGTTTCAGGTGTCGGGTGTCAGGTGTCAAAGTTGAGGATTCAGGTGTCATGAAAAAGAAACATAGAAGCTGAAGCGTGTGGGAGCGAAGCGGAAATCCCGTCTGTAGCGAAGCGGCAGCGGGAAACACTGAAACCTGAAACCTCAGTCTTTGTGATTTGGTATTTGGCTATCTTCGATAGCCGCACCGACGATCCACCTCTGCCATCATAGTGTTCAACCGTTCCTCAACTAACCGCCGATATCTCTCTAGATCTTTACTGCTGCTGTCTGTGGGAATCAAGATTGGCTCGCCAAAGGCTACATAGACCCGACTCCAGGGTAGAGGCAGAACGGTTTTGTCCCAGCTATTTCGCAGAGTAATGGTCCGGTTGGCGGACCAGATGCTTGGAATGAGAGGTGCTCCCGTGAGTTTAGCCAGATAGATCATACCCTTCTTGGCCCCATAGGCCGGTCCTCGGGGCCCATCGAGCACGGTGGCACACGCCTTGCCTCCTCCCTGCAAATAAAGCCGCATCTGCTCTACAGCATCACGGCCCCCCTTGCTGGAGGATCCACGTACCGGAACAACACCAAAACCTGAGGCACACTGCGCAAGAATCTCCCCGTCCTTGCTTTGGCTGATCATCATCCTTGGCTGGAAATTACCGAAGAAGTAAAGGAAATAGACGGCGCCGCGGTGCCACGTGCCCCCAACAATGGGTTGATCGGAAAGGATGTAATCCCGGTAGACCCCTTCATTGATTATAGTTACCCGGCAGGTACCGAACCACAGTCGCGCTATTGGTACCAGCACCTTGCGGATGAGACGCTTGACCAGCGTTTCATGAGAATAATTACGAAATCTCAGAGTTCGTTTGCGCTTCTTCACCACTGCCTTTACATTCTCTTGCGCAGCAATCGCTCTGCAAGCCCCCTAATACTGTCAAATTGAAGCACGTACAAATTAGGACAACGCCCGCCTGTCCAACATGGCGCTCAGGCCGCCGCGTTCCGCCGGCGTAAATCCAAAAGCCTCCCGCCACACATCGTCACTTTCCATACAGAGATAAACGCAGAGATCCTTATGGATTCCAAGTAACAACTCGTTCAGGTAAGCATACATTTCCACCCTGAGATCACGAAAATAACGCAGCTTTCCGTCCAAACCTGGGATAAACTCTTCATCCAGAATCGAGGTGTTTGGGTACCGTTGTTGAATTACAGTCTTGAGAGACGGCATGAACCGAAGGGTACCCAGACTGATCCAGGCGATGCCTCCCGGCTCCACAGCAGAGAAAAGACGATCCACAACTTCTTGGTAACCCTGTTGCCATCCAGGGTAAGCCAGAAGTGGATCAAAATGAAAAGCAACTCGATAGCCCCACTCTTGGCAACGTTGTGCCGCTTCCAATCTCGCTTCCAAAGGAGCAGCGCCAGATTCCTCTGCAGCGATCACCTGGGGCGGGTTTAGTGACCACGCTACAATAGTGTGGCCTCGATGATCCATTTTTTCGAGAAGATCCACCTGGGCAGTCTTGGTTTTCAGTTCAAGAATCGCATTTGGTTGGGCGGCAAAAAATGGTACTAAATTCTCACTAAGGTGAATCAGAGGATCTAAAAGCAGGCTGTCCGTAAACTCACCTGTGCCGATACGATGTATTTCCCTCCGGGAATTATTGAGATGTTCCGTCAACTGCTGTATCGCCTCGTCCAGATTGGCAAAAAGTCGCACGTTGCGGCTGGTAAAATATGCTTGTAGTATGCAGTAGGTGCAACCAAGAGAGCATTGAATTCCCAGGTTAAGGATCTGGTAGCCGCAGCAATTGTAAAAGCGGGTACCGGGGCAGGGTTTGATAAACCTTCCTCGAAATTTCACGATTTCAAGAAAGCTTCCATTCTCCCCATCCTCATCTTCTTTGAGCTGGTCAACCCAATCTACGGGTGTGTCCGGCAAGGTTGCCAGAATTCTTTTGACCAGCGGGCTGTCAGCAACCTCCTTTTCAATAACCAACCTTTGAGGGAGATACCTCATTCGCGTTCCATTATGCGTTGGAATCTAGCCTGTTCAGCCAGCCGAGCCACATTTCTTAGCCGAACCGCTAACTCTTCAGCCCCTGCAAAAGTGAATTCCAAGCTCCACTTTGGTCCCTCGAAATAAGGTGGAGGTATCAAACGTACCCCAGAAGGCAGCCCAAGATCCCTGGCTTCCCCGGCAAACCTCTCCTTCCGGGCGGTGAGGCGAGGGGCACGCCGGGCCTGCAACTGCTTCCGAATTTGTTGGGCGCGCTGCCGTGCCGGCCTCTTGTGGGCCCGCCGCAGATCATTCACCTCTTCACTGTCCAGAATCTGTGTCGGGGTAAGATTGTCCCTGCGTCCTATTTCCACAACCGCCTCCACTAATTCCTCCTGCACGCTCACACTGAAGGGAAGGTCTTGAAAAAAGTTGAAGAAGGCGAGACGGTCTCCCTGCTCCAGGGGTGAAAGAGCAAAGCCTATCCGCTCGTGCAGTGTACCCCTAGCTATGGCATCAAGGATGGGTTCCTCCAAGGCTGGCAATTTCTTATAACGGCCACAAAGCGTGTCACTGGGCTCGAGATCCAGAAGAGGCATGAATTCTTGAACGAGCTGTGCCTGGTCCAAATGTTGGGCCATCTTGGTGAGAACCAAAGATTTCTCCACAGGATTTAAGGCCCTTTGCGCAATGTTGTCATAGATAGCCATCCGCAAACTTGCAACAGGTGATATAGCAGTGGACAAGACTTCACAAGACAGGGGCT
Source organism: Syntrophobacterales bacterium (assembly GCA_030613915.1). GTDB lineage: Bacteria > Desulfobacterota > Syntrophobacteria > BM002 > BM002 > BM002. The sequence goes on along the minus strand of JAUWKY010000133.1, from coordinate 1,620 downwards.
CCAGACCAAGCTGCTGGCAAACCGCTAAACGACGGCTGCCGCAGATGATTCGCAAAAGTCCATCGCTTTTGCGCTGAAGCAAGGGTTTCTGAATCAAGCCAACGGTTTGGATGGAGAGGATTAACTTATCTGGAAGAGGGCCGTAAGTGATCAGGCAGGAGGTGTCATTCCAATCCACTTCTTCAAACTGGATCGAGTAAGACTCCTTTTCAACCATGATCCCGCTCCTAACTCTTGGTGAGACGTTCCAGGGCCTCCAGGTAGCGGGTCCGGGTGTTGCGCACCACTTCGTCAGGTAGTACTGGTGCAGGCGGTGTCCGATCCCAACCGCACTGGTCAAGGTAATCACGCAAATACTGCTTATCGAAGCTCTGCTGGCTCCTGCCGGGCTGATAGCTGTCGGCTGGCCAGAATCTGGACGAATCCGGAGTAAGGACCTCATCGATGAGGGTGAGCTTGCCTCCGACCAGACCGAACTCAAACTTGGTGTCAGCTATGATTATACCTCGCTCTGTGGCTATAGCCGCCCCCTTTTCATAGAGTGCCAAGCTCAGATCGCGGAGCTGTGCCGCCAAATCTGTTCCCACCTGCTGGCAGAGGGTTTCGAAGTCGATATTTTCGTCGTGACTGCCTTTTTCAGCTTTGGTGGAGGGGGTGAATATGGGCGACTCGAGACGAGCTGATTCCACCAGCCCTTCCGTCAGCTTTATGCCGCATACCGATCCATGGCTCTGGTAGTCTTTCCACCCGGACCCACTGAGATAGCCACGAACAATGCACTCTGCCGGCAAAGGTTCCGCTTTGGCCACCAGCATGCTCCGGTTTGCCAATTGTTCATCGTAATCCTGACACTCTTCTGGGAACTTCTCTACCTCTGTGGTTATCAGGTGATTGTCCACCACTTCGGCCAGGGCCTTGAACCAGAAAGAGGAGATCGTGGTTAGAATCCTCCCTTTGTCCGGAATCCCGTTGGGCATTACCACGTCGTAGGCTGAGATTCGATCTGTGGCCACAATAAGCAGGTGATCCCCTAAATCATATATATCCCTTACCTTTCCCCTTGCCAGCAAGTTAAGTCCTGGCAAGTTGGTCTCAAATACCGGAGCTGCCGTCATACAATCCTCCCTGTACTTTCATGGTGCATTTAAGTAGTGGAGCACTGCAAAATATCAAATTCCAAGCACCAAATCAGAGGGTGTCAGGTGTCGGGTATCATTCAGGTACCAGGTGTCAGGGGTCAGGGAAGAGAAAAAAAAGCTGAGTCCTGAACACTGAATACTGAAACCTGAAACCCCAAATTTAAAAAGGGGCGAACCCAATCGGGAGTCCGCCCCTGTAGAATGGCTATAGGAGCTTTTAGCCGATGACAGCCAGCGTATCTCCTTTTTGCACCGAATCGCCGCTTTTGAAAGGTATAGAAAGCACCGTACCGGAAGCGGGTGCAGCAATGGAGTTCTCCATCTTCATGGCCTCGAGAATGAGGACCACGTCTCCTTCATTTACCGAATCACCTTCCTTGACCTCATAGCGAATGACCATTCCCGGCATGGGCGCCTCAATGGGGGTTCCTCCTTCCACCGCCGGTTTTGGAGTGGGCGCAGCCGCAGGAGCTGGCGCGGG
>JAUWKY010000351.1 GCA_030613915.1 Syntrophobacterales bacterium | reverse complement strand
TCCTCAATAATGACCTCGTTGTCTCCGTAAAAGCAGACGTCTATATTTTCCGCCTTGGGCTCCGCCCCTTCTTGCCCCGCAGCGTGTCTGGTCTGTGTAAGCTGCTCGAGTAAAGACAAGAGGACCCCCTTACTCATCTGGGGTCGCTCGTACAGTATGAATTCTATCGCCTCTCTGTCATACATGGCGATTCGGGTCTTATCTATTGAACAAGCGCTGACGCTGGAAGGCTGATTGAAAAAACAGCTCTCCAGGCCGAACACATCTCTCTCTCCAAGAATGGCAAGCTGTCGCCCGTGGCGGGTGACCTTTACGTTACCGCTAAGCACTACATAAAAATGACTGCTGTGCTCACCTTCGGCAATGATTTCCTCATCTTCTCCGTAGGTGCGGATCTCCAGGGCCGTTGCCCCGTCTTCCAGATCAACATCTTCCCGCCATTTTTCATCCGCCACGGCGTCACCTTGCCAACCCCAGCCAGGAAGGCTGTTCTGTGCGGCGGCATGTAAGGACTAGTCGCATGGAGATTAATCTTTATCCCAGCCGCCCGCAATTTTCAAGAGCAAAGGAGGGTTTATTCAACCGGACTGATCCGCTTGAGCTCCAGTTCTCGACCCAAGGCTTCCAGCAAAACCTCCAGACTACCATGACGTCCAGGCGGTACTGCCATCTGCACAAGCCCCTTCTGAGGATCCAGCGTGGTTAACGTTGTCAGTCCCTCATATGCCTCCAGGATAAATTTTAGATAGTGGATTTCGTGAGGATCAACCTGGTATATCCACAGGGTTGAACGCTGCTGGGGACTTACTCTAACAGCCATTGATCACCTCATGGCAACGGTGTCGCCACGTTACCATGTTTACCCTAGCGTTGCAAACCCACACCGGCAAAAATCTCTAGGCTCGCGCCATAGCACCCCATCTGCGGCTGTGCTCGCCTCGGCCAGGATCTCACGTACGGTAAAGTACGCTTCGTCCTGACCGAGCCTGCGCGCAACCACATCTGGCGCACTCTAGCGCGTTTTTCCTCGGAGTAGGTCTGCAACGTTAGGGTTTACTTAGTGCTTACAACAATAAAGCCCTGTGTTTGGCTTCGCCGTCATTAAGTCATTTCTTCGCCCTCGCTGCGCTCCGCTCAGGCCCCGCACCGCAAGCGGCATCTGCGACAAGCGGGTCCCTAGTTTGGGCTTACGCCCGTCATTTGGTCATTACGCTTCGCTGTCATTTGTTGTAAGATGAATGACACCACAGAGGGATGACTTTGGAATTATGGCTCAAACCAGGACAAGCACATGAAGAACACTGAGTCCACTCCAGACACGATCCAGGGAGTCCGCTACCAGTGGCAGCTAAAAACCCCCTATCACGACCTGGCCAGAGAGATTGAAACGGCCCTCGGGCTACCCCCTTTGGTGGCCCTGATTCTCACCACTCGGCACATCACTTCTACAACTCAGGCTAGCGACTACCTCCATTGCCGGCTAGAAAACCTTCATCCTCCAGACAATATGCCAGATCTCGATAAAGCGGTTACTCGCATCGTTAGGGCTTTAGAGCAAGGAGAGCAGATCGCTGTCTACGGCGACTATGACGTGGACGGTGTTACTGCCACCGCGCTGCTGGTTCATTTCCTTTCCTCGTTAGATGGGGCAGTACGTTGGTACATACCGCACCGTCTTCAGGAAGGTTACGGTCTCAACAGTAAAGCTCTCCAAACTCTGCATGGCGAGGGTGTCACTTTGGTCATCACCGTGGACTGCGGCAGTACGAATCATGAGGCTATCGAGTTGGCTGGCAAACTCGGACTGGATGTAATTGTCACCGACCATCACCTGCCTCCACATTCCCTGCCGGCAGCCATCGCCCTGGTAAACCCCAAACGGAGTAAAGAAACAGAAGAACTCAGGGATCTGGCCGGCGTCGGTGTTGCCTTCTACCTCGCCGCCGCGCTTCGAGCCCACTTCCGCCGCGCCGGCCGGTGGAGCACCTCTGAGCAACCCAACCTCAAGAAATATCTCGACTGGGTCGCCCTCGGCACATTAGCAGACATGGCCCCTCTCACCGGCACGAACCGGATTCTCGCACGTTTCGGTCTTGTAGAACTCTCCCGAACTTCCAACTGCGGGCTGCGTGCTCTCAAGGCAATCTGTGGTCTGGAGAAAAATACAATCAGTGACTGGGACGTCTTGTTTCGGTTGGGCCCCCGTCTCAACGCTCCTGGACGTTTGGCGAGCGGAGACCTGGCTGTGCGCTTTCTCCTTAGTACTGATTCTGCTGAGGCCCGGAACCTGGCCTTTGAACTCGAGGAACTCAACCGTCAGCGCCAGCATGAGGAAAAAGAGCTATTGGCCGAGGCTTTGTACCTTGTCGAGGCGGATAGCTCTTTAGAGCAAAGTAGCTCATTGGTTCTTGCCTCACCCGGCTGGCACAAGGGACTACTGGGTCTCGTCGCCTCCCGCCTCGTCGAACGCTTCAACAAACCGACCATCCTCCTCACTCAAGTGGACCAGCA
>JAUWKY010000322.1 GCA_030613915.1 Syntrophobacterales bacterium | reverse complement strand
GGCCGGAGCCTTGGAACGACAGAAGAAACACCAGGAAGACATTTTCATTTCTAAATGAGACCGGGGGGCGCTTTTTTTTCGTCAGCGATTTAGATTATAATACCCCTAGCTGGATTGTGCCAATGTCATTGAAAATATTGTTGATCTCTCCCATTGGTCTGAAGAAAATTCTAGGGGCTGAGTTTTTCTTTAAGCTCCCATTCTTGGGGTTACCTACCATTGCTGCGTACACTCCTCCGGACTGCGAAGTCAAGATGGTGGATGAGCGCATTAGTCCGGTGGATTTCGATGAAGATGTCGATCTTGTTGGGATCACGGCAATGACCCCACTTGGCACTCGGGCATATGAAATTGCTGATGAGTTCAAGCGACGGGGCAAGACGGTTGTGATGGGAGGCATGCACGTGTCAGCCCTCCCGGATGAAGCCCTGCAGCACTGCGATGCGGTTGCGATTGGAGAGGGGGAACAAGTATGGCCACAGATGCTGGAAGACTTCAAAAGAGGGGAACTGAAACAGATCTACAGGGCCGAAAAGTTGTTTGACTTATCGGCGGCGCAACCGCCCCGGTGGGATATCATTGACAAGGGATTGTATAGTCCGGTGGACTTCATCGAGACCACTCGGGGGTGTCCAATCAACTGCAATTTTTGCTCTGTTACCCAGTTCTACGGGGCCAAATACCGGACCAAACCCGTCAATCTTGTTGAGCAAATGGTGGCGCAGGTAAAGCCGGTGGATAAAGTTCTGGCCCTCAAAAATCTCATATTCTTCGTTGATGACAATATCATCGCCAACCGAAAACATTGCATGGAACTACTTAACATGTTGAAAACCTATAACATCCAGTGGCTTGGCCAAGCCTCCATATCGGTGGCGAAGGATGAGGAAATGTTGAAGCTGATGTCCGAAACGAGATGCCTCGGCCTTCTTATAGGCATGGAGAGTCTCTCTGAAGACACCTTGGCGGAGTGTGGCAAGCGTATCAATAAACCGGCAGAATACGAGCGGGCCGTGGCCAAGTTGCACCGTTATGGCATAGGCGTCAAGGCCACCTTCATGCTCGGCTTCGACAACGATGATCCGTCCGTATTTCCCAAGATGGCACGATTCATTCGCAAGTCCAGCTTTGACAGCGTGTATTTCAGCATTCTCACCCCTTATCCCGGCACCCGGTTTTATCAGAAGCTTGAAGAGGAGGGCAGATTGCTCCACAATGATTGGGAGAAGTACGACACCGCTCACGTTGTCTTCCGTCCCAAGAAAATGACCGTGCAACAGCTGGAACAGGGATTTATTTGGCTTTACAAGAAAACGCTTTCGCTCGGTTCCATAGTTTTGCGACTTGCCCGAGCTAGAACAAATCCGCAATTTTTTGTTCCCGACAATCTGGCCTTTCGATCCTGTCTTTTGAAAATGCTACGAGAGAGATGAAAATGATCTTAGATTGCAGATTGTGGACTGATAATTGCAAATTGTATACTCCATCTACAGTTTGAAACTGTGAGAGCGGCTTTTAGCCGCGATTCTGAATGCTTTCCATGAGCGGTTCTCTATTGTGGTTGCGACGGTTGCTTGCAGGTCTCATGGCTCTGGTTTTATTGGGCTGTGCTACCCCTCCCCCTGTTCCAGAGAGACTGGAGTTTCTCAACTACCAGGGACAGGTAAATGAACACCACACTCTCATTAAGGCCCGACCTTCACAGGTATTTGCGGTGCTAACGGATTTTGACAGATTTGTGAGGTTAATTCCCACCGATCGCATTGAACTGAGCAAGGTGAGCCCCGGGCCTTACCAGGTTGGTACAACCATTCGGGCCGAGACGGTGTATAAGATAAAACTTCGCTGGGATTCAAAAGTGGTGCAAATGGAGAGGGATCGCCTCCTGGTGCTGCAGTTCCAGGATGGGCCCTTCCGGGGTGGCTACGAGGTGTGGGAATTGAGGCCCCAAGGAAGCTGCACCAGAGTGAGCCATACCTTTGTCTACAATATTTCTAATTTTCTCTATCGATTGGTGTGGGTATTCAAGCGGGGTGAGAAAAAACACAACACCTTGACGGAAGTGACCCTGCTGAATCTAAAACGGGAATGCGAAGAAGGGCTGTTGCCGCCTTTTATGGGGGGCCCCAAAGAGGAGGAGGGGTGTGACCTCCTGTTTTCTTTGCCAAGGTAGTGAATTCAGACCGTTCATTCGTGAAGGCCAATGGCAATACGTGCGCTGTCTCAACTGCAGTCTCATCTTCTTGGAGCCGCAACCTTCACGCAGTTATTTGCACGACTATTATCAGGACTATCTGCCTGCCGACCCCCAAAGTGTGGAGAGTTGGCGCCGTCTCATGGTGCAGGTATTTAGCAAGACAGCTAAGCTCATAGAAGAAGCAGTAGCCAGGCCGGGACGGTTGCTGGACGTGGGCTGCGGTTATGGCTTTTTCCTCAAGGAGATGGCTCAACGTGGTTGGCAGGCAGAAGGAATCGAGATCTCGATCACAGGTTTGCGTTACGCTCGAGACTACTTGGGGCTCGATGTTTCGGACCAGCCTTTGCCTCGAGCCGACTGGCCAGATGGGTGCTATGATGTAATCACCCTGTTTTACGTAATAGAGCATCTTCCGGACCCAATGGCCGCACTCAAGGAGGCTCATCGGCTTCTACGACCCGGTGGCTTGCTCTTACTAAGGTGGCCGCACACCGCTCCTATAGCAAAGCTACTGAGGCCGTGGGCGGAGCGGCTGAAACTTTATCAGGCCCCCTCTCATCTGTTTGACTTTTCTCCAAGGACTTTATATAAAATTCTTGATCGATCGGGTTTCCATGAGATTCGGACAACTGTCTGTGGTTGGACCAGGCCAGCCGGAAAACGCACGCGTCTAGCGGCGTGGTTTTTTGGCAGTCTGGGAGAGAAACTTGCCAAGATAAGCGGTGACCGGGTGCTGCTGCCTGGGGTGAGCAAGACTACTTTAGCCCGGCGATGAGCCGTTCACAACCAACTTTGCGAGGTAGTCATGTCTAGAACTTCCATGATCACCATGATGTGTTGTACTGTTCTCTTGATTTTGTCGGGTTGTACTGGAAAGGAAGGTATCATTCGGCTC
>JAUWKY010000311.1 GCA_030613915.1 Syntrophobacterales bacterium | reverse complement strand
CCAGCAACGATGTCCCAGCTTTCCCGATCCACAAAATCGCTGCCGTCCACCGTTGGATCATCACCTCGCCGGTAGTAATTGGCTGACAGAGTTACATCGGGATAGTAGTCGCTCATTACCAGCGTTACCTCCTTTTCGGCTATGGCCACATTCTTATTCGCCTCCAGCAGTTCTGGGCGTTGCTGCACGGCTATGTTCTTCCTGGACTCTTAGTTTGTTTCGTACGATTGGGGGGTAAGGACGTCCACCACCGCCACTGGAGTATCTATGGGTTGGCGCAGCACCGTATTGAAGCGAGCTTTTGCCACCCCAGTATCGTTATTAGCTACAATCAGTTGCAACTCGGCCTCCCCCAAGCGGGTTTCTGCATCAAGCACGTCAACCTTGGGCCTCATCCCCACCTGGACAAAGTTCTGAGCCACCCGAACCCCTTCTTGCAGTTGGCGTACGGACTGTTCAGCCACCTGGCTGATTTTCTCGGCCCGCAAAATCTCAAAATATGATTCTTTGACCGCCAGGATTAAGTCTAATCGGGTTCTTTGCAGCTGAATCTGGGCCACATCCAGACCGAGCTTGGCCAACTGGTAGTTGGAGAGGGTTTCAAATCCGGTAAAAATCGGCTGTTCGACGGTACCAGTGAACCTGTATTGATCCTTGTCGGAATTTCTTAACGTGACACCGCCTATTTTTGTGCTCGTTTCGCTGGGACGGCGGTAGTCATACTGGGCAATCACTTTCGGCAAAAAGCCCGTTCTCGCTCTATTTTTCCCCTGACGGGCGAACCGAATCTCTTCTTTGGCCACCTGCACCTCCAGGTTGCGCTCCAGTGCCAGTTGGATACTCTCCTCTAGAGTCAAGACTGGCTCCTTTTCCTGGGCAGGTGTCTGTTGTGGCAGCAGACTCAAAGTAATGCAGATCACCAGAGTTCCCAGCCATTTGATTGCGCCATGGGCGTCAGCGGAAATCTTGCCTTGCCTAACCATCGCTCACCTCGATTTTGATGATTTAACGCGCGGTTGTAACCACTTCTGCTGCTAACTCTTCCACTCTTGCCTCACCGCTGCGTACGGATTGGTGGGACCATGACCCTGTCCCAGGGCAAGTCCATGACGAATGGCCTCAGTGATGAAGCGCTTTGCTGCGGCCACCGCTTCTATCACATCTAGTTCTTGGGCTAGATAGGTGGCGATGGCAGAACCATAGGTACACCCGGTGCCATGGACGTTCTTGGTCTCCACCCGGGTGGCGCGAAATTCGTGGTACTGCCGGCCATCAAAGAGCAGGTCCACGGCCTCACCGTGGAGATGACCTCCCTTGACCAGTACGTAAGTCGGCCCCATTTCGTGTATTTCCTCGGCGGCACGGTGCATGTCATTTTCGTCTCTCACCTCCCAGCCAACCAGAGCCGAGGCTTCTGGTAGATTGGGGGTCACCAGGGTCGCCAGAGGCAGCAGGAATTGAGCCAGGGTCTGCTGCGCCTCAACAGCCAGCAGCGGGTCTCCACTTTTGGCCACCATGACGGGGTCAACCACCACCACGGGCGGCTTGTACTGGTCTATTTTGCTGGCAACCAATTTGACCACCTCCGCCTTTGAAAGCATTCCCGTCTTTACAGCGTCAACCCCGATGTCGGTAAAGACCGCGTCAATTTGAGCTGCAATAAAATCCAACGGCAGATCATGGATAGCCGCCACCGCCACGGTGTTTTGGGCGGTAAGAGCAGTAATGGCACTCATCCCAAACCCGCCTAACAAAGTAATGGCTTTCAGATCTGCCTGAATGCCGGCCCCACCCCCAGAGTCCGATCCGGCAATGGTCAATACTCTTTTCACTGCAAAAACCTCCGATGCTTGGCAAGATCAAAGATACTGAACCTGGGGGTTTACTCAAAGCGGCTCTTTGGGCATACTATCGTCTTCGCTTGTATGGTGCCGAAATATGACCGTGGTGGTGCACAGGCGCAGCTTGTTCGTTGAGCCATAATGGCCATGCTAGTAATTCAAGGAAACAGAGTCAAGAAAATTTCATCACCCTGTTCTTGCTTTGGCCTTCCTCCTTTTCACTCGTTCATCTACCCTGTCCAGGCCGTTTGCTCAAATTATTTCATCTCGTAAAAGTTCACCCACAAGACAGCGCCGATCTCCACATCCTTACCCTCCATCTGGCGATTATCAGTGCTGAGCGCAGCGAAACCCCACCATCCGGCCTTGGGCACCGCATAGGTAAATACACCAGAGGAGTCAGCTTTGATTGTCTGGGTTACCATGTAATCAGTAGGAGCCGAATAGCTTCCACCTAGGTTGAAGTACTCCACCTCCACCTCAGCATGAGGCACTGGCTTGTCGTTTACCATAACCACACCTTGAAAGACATTTCCGGCGTAGAGACCAAAGGGTCTGCTCAAGGGCACAATTTCGGTTTTTAGACCAATGGGTTCACTCCAGCCCTCATCTTCCCCGTACGCTGCTACCACGGTCTTGGTGTAGTGGACAATGTAGCTATCTTCCGCCGGTTCCCAGTAAGGCTGTGGCTCCATGTAAAACACGTAGAGGCCTGGTCGTTTGATCCGGTAGTTTGTCTTCCAAGTGGTATACCCGTTGATCTTTTGGGAAATCAGCGTGTGCTGCAGATCCGTCTTGACGCCGTTGGCAACCACCCCAAACTTCGCCGGCCTTGCTAGCTCCATACCCACATTCTCGAACGGATGCCAAAACATGAGTTGTAAAGAAACGTTGCTGCTTTCACCTTTCATCACCATCTCATCCGAGGGAATAATCATGCCGAAATGTGCCTCGGCAGCTCCCCAGGCTAGCAAAACTACACAGATGACGAGAACAAGTTCCCTGCTCACTCTCAACCTCATTTCTCCCTCCTCAACTTCCCGCAGGTGAAAAAAAAGGCCACAAAGTTCACCTTAACCTCAGTTCAGGTAAGCCTTCGTGGCCTGTTATCTATGAATCTAATTCCTTTAGCTCGGATATTTCATGAATTGCTCGTGGTGGAGTAGCCTCCCCCTTGGCCCAATAACATCCGCCCCTCCTTAATCTACGAAGCTTCTCAAACGCTCACCCCGAGAACTGTGCCGCAGCTTGCGAATAGCCTTTTTCTCAATCTGCCTTATACGTTCTTTGGAGACACTGAATCGTTCACCTATGGTCTTCAAGGTCTCGGTGGGCCTGCCATCAATGCCAAATCTGGACTTGAGGATAGTTTCTTCTCGGCTT
>JAUWKY010000291.1 GCA_030613915.1 Syntrophobacterales bacterium | reverse complement strand
GTTGGACTGAACCTCTCCCTCATACCAGCGATCAATGATTTCCTCCACCTGCCAGCGGCGGTCTTGAAAGGTAAACGCTACTGGACGCTCATTAGCCCGATAGCCGCTATAGCATTCAACGTCTATACTCTCGTATGGCATGTTTTCCAGGGGTCCGCGATTTGGGGTCAGGGGTCAGTGTAGCTACCTAGAGTATAGCAATTCTACCATAGCTAATTAGGAGCTGTCCTATAAAAAACTAACTTCATTCACCCTTGACTTTCAAACCTATCAAATGACTGACACCTGAAGCCTGACACCTGAAATTTCCTTAAGGAAGACTAATATCGCTTAGCTGTCGGTCGTAGAGTTTGCCTATTCCGTACTCGGATCGGCGCAGGAATCTCTCTGTGGCGGGTCCTATGATCTGCATTTCTGGATGCTCACCTTGCACCTCTATGGCAAGCTTCATCTCCTTGGTGCAACCGGTGCTGTAGGTGGCGTCCTTACCTAGCCACTCCGGTGCGACCTCCCTATTCAGGAGCCTAAAACTTGTCTCAATATCTTCTACGGTTTGGAATCTCCATATGTCGATTAAACCGTTCCGCTGCACCACTTCCCACATATACATGAGGTCGTCAGCATCCATCCCAGGAACGAAGTGCTCGGCTGGATTAATAATAAAGCTCTTCTTGTAACTTTTGCGAAGGTCATCCACATAAACTTTGAGAAGCTGAAAGGCGGTGTCCATCTGACCCGGGATGCTACCAATGATGGCGCTGTAAAAAATGACCTTATCGCCGCGATCCTTTGCCGCAGCCATCTCACGGATGATGCCATTGGCTTTTTCCTTGAGATCTTGTTCTGAGAACTTTACCGCCTCGGCATGTTTTGGTTTGTAACTTACGATCACCTCTTGTCCGTCAGGGCCCAATCGTACATTGAAAATATCCCTGGTAAACTGAAACGGGGTACCAAAGAGCCGCCGCCATTGCTCCTCCCCCTTGGATATGACCACATCGGCTTCTTTGAACATTCTGGCAAAGGTAGTGGAGGTGAGCAGGAAATTCAGACGTTCCTGAGTCCCATCGGAGATAATGAAAAGCTGCGTGTCCGTTTTGAGCCTCTCCAGCAGTTCTTTTTTTGAGATACTCGGGTCTTTGATATGGTCTGCATCATGTACCTCCTCCATCAGCAAAGGGTCGTGCTCCACGTCGTATCTGGTAACCTTATGGAGGTAGAACCCGTCCTTGACCACCAGAATAACCTTATGCCCCCAACCCAGGAGGAACCGCATGATCTTCAAGTCAACGACGATCTCCCCCGCGTCATTGCATAGCCAGAGGATCTTCTTGGGAGGCTCGCTGCACGTACCGGGGGCCTCCTGCGGGCGCTGTAGATAATCTTGCAGGGGTTTCACTCCATTTCCGCTCAATCGCCGATGTAAAATCTTGTTAAAGTCCACCTTTGGCCGACCTGCCTCTGCCTCTCCGGTTTCCCAGAGCTCACTGGCAACACAGAGGTTGAGGAGCCTCCGCAATTGCAGTTTGGCCGCCTCCGACTTGAGCTCTTCAAGGCTCTCGAAACTCAGAATGGTTTGCTGGTCAATCCAGTTGAAGCTGTTCCAGAAGGTAGGACCTGCCACCAATTCGTTCACCATCTTATTTCGTTGCACTTTGGCGGGAAAATATGGGGTGTCGATTTTACTTTTATCAATGAAAATTTTAAAAAGCCTTTTTTCAAGCCGCGATGGGAGGAGGATATCGTCGTGGGTGTCATGTTCGAATTTGATTCGCAGTAATTCTGTGAGAAAAGTCCTTCGGGACTCATCGGCTATCAAGTCTTGGACCAACCGCTCTACAACCCTCCAAACTTCCTGATAGCGTTCATGGAGATATGTCCTGGACTGCCTTTTTAGGATAGCTTCGAAAAGTTCGGTGGAACAAGGATAGTAGACCGCATTCTCTGGCAAATGGACAACGAAACGCACCTGTTCGGGTGAGGCCACCTCGTCAGGCTGAGTCTCGAAATCCAGGTGATTTTCAGTAAAAAAATTAGTTAACCAGGCGCCGGCTGAAGGGTCTCCCTCAGATTTAGGTATTGAAGCCGCCTCCGACTGCAAACCCTCAGCGGGTTTATACAACATCGCTCATAGCTCCATCGGATCAAATGAAATCAAAATGATATAAGTGCACTCTTTGTGCCACAGTGGCAATCGATAAGCCGAAGAAAAACACATATCCCTCGTTTCTATAAATACTATCTATACTATATTTAATATATAGCTAGTAAAAACTACCAGGCGAATTTTGCCCGCCGAGAACCACAATAGTAGATTGCCCCTTTTAGTTGGCGTGATATCTGCTAACCTTGTGAATTGTATAATATCTTGAACCATTGACCCCTTTCTGCTAAACAGAGAATAGTTTGTTCATCGCCAAAAATAGTAGCACTCCAGAGAAGAGGGTCTTGCCAATGGGTACAGATCAGCCGCACAGCAGAGAAATCATGACTGATCTGTATGAGCTCACCATGGCCGCCAGTTATTTTGAACAAGACATGTACGCTCCGGCCACCTTTAGTCTTATGGTACGTGAGTACCCCCCCAAACGTTCCTATTTGGTCTGTGCTGGTCTGGATCCTCTCCTCGATTATCTGGAGTCGTTCCACTTCCGTCCTGACGATCTCGAATACTTGGAACAGACTTCTCTCTTCCCCGACAGATTCCTTCAGTTTTTGGAAGCGCTTCGCTTTACCGGCGAGGTGAGAGCAATTCCCGAAGGGTCCATTGCTTTCTGTGATGAGCCCCTGGTTGAGATTACCGCCCCTGTTATGCAAGCCCAGCTGGTGGAGACTTTTGTCATCAATTCTATAAACTTACCAACATTAGTTGCTACAAAATCCTCTCGTTGTCTCCATGCAGCTGGTGAGCGACGACTGGTAGATTTTTCCCTGCGCCGCACTCACGGCATGCATGCCGGTCTCATGGTAGCCAGGTCTAGTTTTATTGGTGGTTTCATAGGCACCAGCAATGTCCAGGCGGGTAAGATATACGGTCTGCCCATCCACGGGACCATGGCCCACTCTTACGTTGAGAGTTTTGACCGAGAAATCGATTCATTCCGCGCCTTTGCCAAGTCATTTCCGGATAATACCGTCCTCCTTATAGACACCTATGACACCCTGGCCGGTGCACGAAAAGCGGTGACCGTGGCTGGCGAGATGCGACAGGCCGGCGACAGTCTTAGAGCTGTTCGCTTGGATAGCGGCGATATGGTTCAACTCAGCCAGCAGGTGCGGGAAATCTTCGATGAGTCCGGCTTTCCAGATGTTAGAATCTTTGCCAGCGGTGGCTTCGACGAATTCAAGATCCAGAAAATACTGACCGATGGCGCCAATATCGATGCATTCGGTGTTGGTACAAAAATGGGGGTCTCTGCTGATGCTCCTTACCTTGACATGGCCTATAAGATGGTCATGTATAACGGTAGACCGGTAATGAAATTAAGCAGCGGCAAGGTTTCCTTGGCGGGCCCGAAGCAGGTGTTTCGTCA
>JAUWKY010000222.1 GCA_030613915.1 Syntrophobacterales bacterium | reverse complement strand
CTGGGATTCTTGATGCGGTTCAGTAGGCACGGCAAGCGTTACTTTCTCATTCCAATAAATTGGGGGTCTCACTCCTTGGAAGACATCAAAGACAAAGTGGATGAGATCGAGCGAGTCATACTCGAGCAAGCTCATCGCCACAAGAAAGAAAAGCTAAATGTCGTCCTCCTCACTGCTCCCAACACTCTAATCGTGCATGAGATCACCGGTAGAATGGCGGCGCAGAAATTTGTGATTATCGACTCCGTAGAAAAGCTGCGTGAAGCCAGCGGACCTTTCGATCTCATTGTTATCCCGCAAGACATGGATGATCTGCTCTTGTCCTTGGGCCTTCAGGGATTGACTGGCTCGAGGCTGACTCAAGAGACCTTTACCACGTACGGTACTTATGTGGCTGGCAAAATCTATGACCTCCTAGAAGGCGATTGCGAACTCTGCATTATTGCCAGCAGGCAGTTTCCCCGCACAAATGAAGAGGTCTGGGTGGAATTTCTGAACCCGGCTGATTTGCGAAATTTTCTGCTTTTTACCCATGTGTTTCGTTCCAAAAAGAGATACCGCGGCAAGAACGGCAGTCTGCTTCGGGTCCATCTTTCAGATTTTTACAATTACCTAAGCGGAATTTTCGTCTACCGTGAGGACCTGAAAAAAATCGTTGGCGACCGGGATCTGATGCAGCTTACTGTAGAGGAAATTGACCGTTTGCCTCGGTTAGATTTGAAAATCTCCAGCGCCAAGCCCGTTGATTTGGAGGCCAGATGGGACAGGGTATTAAAACCATTCTTTGCAAAAAGTACCTGCCATTCCAAGCTGTCCCCGTCACTGAAGAAAAACTGGGAGAAAAATTACATTGTCGAAGGAGAGCTTCCAGACAACCTGCAGATCTATGTTGGTCACAAGCGCAAACCCTCACTACTCCTAGAACGACTAGAGCAGGAAGAGCGGCTTAGTGGCATGGCCGGATGTTCTCTTGCCCTCGTGGCGGACTACAAGAACACTTTCGACTATGTCTTTGCAGTGCTGCAGATGCTGGCGGAAATCCGCGAGAAGCGATTCGACCGATTGTCCGAACTCGAGCTAAACCGGCTGCATAATCCCTTCGAGGCCCCGAAAAATAGATATCGTGCCTTCAACCACTTGAAACAGTTGATGAAGCAGAGCAGCCGCTTGGGCAGGTTGGAAAGACTCCTCAACCCTGCCGCCATCGAAGGACCCCGTACAAAGGTCTTGGAAAACATCGAGAAGTTGTCGCTTCTGGGTTTACCGCCGGCCCTCCTTAGGGAAATTTACTTGATTGTGGTGGGTCACACCACTATGGGGCGAATCACCTTTGGGAAGCTCCCCGAAAAGACCCTGAAGTCAATCACTGACCAGGCCAAACACAAAAGTTTGGAGGAGGTGGCTGATTTGCTCAGAATAATTCGTTTATTGAGCATGTCAGAAATTGCCGCCTCACTGCGTGACAAACTCACCAAAGAACAGGGAAAAGAGCTTTTCAGCCTGTATGATCAGGCCATCTGGATAGCCGCTGATCCACTGCTGGATTGGGAAATCCTCCATGACCAGAAGATCGCGGACCTGGGTGGGGCGCAGAACTTGGCCGTACGCCAGATGCTCAAACTATTTAATCTCTTTGAATATTTAGATTCTTGGACTGATATTGCAGACAAGGGCCCTTTTCAAAAAGAAGCCCTCGCCCACTACAGCTCCAATAAGCTGGAACAGATTGATCAAGTATTAGAGCTCATCAGTATTACCAACGAATTCAAGGAGCGCTTCTATGAGCGCGAACCCTTCAGCCAGCCATATTTTTTCCGGAAATTGCTCAACTGCAGGTTCCACGGTACCGGTCACATATTTCCAATGCTTGGTACCCGAGCGGGATTTATCCTTCTCTGGATTACCATCAGTTCCTCACCGGGAAATGTCATCAACTTCAACCCACTTCGCAGCTACGAACGTCATGACAGCGAAGAGAGACTGGCGAAGGTAAGGCAGGAACTGGAGGCCTTGATACCCGAGCAACTCCATTTTAACTACCTGACGAGTATCAGGAAGACACTCTCCCAAGGGCTGCCAGCCTTTATCTTTACCAGCGGCATTCAACTGCGCTACAACGCACGAAATCAGACCACAGAGGTCATCTTCATCGATGTAATGGATAACCTCAGAAAAATAGAACCGATGCTCCAGTCCGTTCGCGACCGCTTGATTCCTGAGATTCCCATCTCCGAGCTAAGAGAGACTGATCGACTCTTCCGGGAACTGCACAGCTACCACGAACACTTGCAACGGCTCACACCAGAAACAGGGATGGACACTGAATCGTTGGCTCAGCAGAAAGCTGAAATCGGACTCTGCTGTTCTCGCCTCGAAGAACTTTTTGCCCAGAAGCTTTTTCTGCCTCAACGAGTTTTTGACACCTTGGAGATCATCCACGAACACTGCCCAAGTATTGGCCGTCGCATTCTCACCGAGTTTTGGGAGCTTGATAGGATCAAACCGACGAAAAAAACTCACTCCGGGGAGACAATTCCTGCTTATGTTCTTCGCTGCCTCAAGAAGTTCCAGGCCCTGGTAACCAAAAATCGCGAGGCACTACAAAATACAGAAATCTTTCTCCAGTTGGCCCAGCAGCAATTTGGTGCCATGACTGGCGAGACCATTGGCATTAGTAATGTGCAGATTGACATTCTTGAAGAGGTCGTTGCCCGAATCAGCACCCGACCGGAACTAATGGAAGCTTTGAGCGCTGCCCTGATTTTCCAGGAAATCGGCAAACTCCCCCTGTATCTTGAAGAATACAGATCTCTCTCCCACAGCAATACCCACGGAGTGGCAGGAGCTGAAATCCTGCGACGACAAGCTCTGCTCCAGCGCCTCGGCATGGATGAAGACACAAGCAGACTGACCAATTCCCTGGTGGAAGTCCACGGGCTGATGGGTCATGTGCTTCTGGGGGAAGTGGCTTTGCCAGCCCTAGATCTGGTGACTTCATCCGGTGATGAACAGCTCTTTGAAGCGTTTTTCCTCCACTCGGTGCTTGCGGCGGCGGCCTATCGTGAAGCTATCATGGTGGAGGATCTACTCGACCGTTTTTTGGACTTGCGCCAGGTGGCCTTGGATGTCATTCGTGGCGAGACTTCCTGGCAATCCTACCTGGATGAGGAGTTCGAGGAAAAAGGGCGCTCCCTATTGACAGACATGGATACCACTGGCAGCGTGCAAGGTCAGCTGGCCCTGTTCCCCGAATGGGGTAGTTTAGCAGATAAGCACGGTCACCACCTCAAGGGGAAGGATACAGCAGCGATTGAACGGCTCTTCCGACTCGTTGGACTTCCTGATATTGATTTTGTGGATACTCAGATGAAAACTTTGGATATGCCAGTTAGTTTCATCTACCACAAGAAAGGCTTGAAGAGCACTGGGTTGCAGAGGTTTGAGGAAGATCTGCACAAAGCCATGGTGGTCCACAAGGCTGTCATGGATTTGGCCGATACAATCCGACGGTACCTGCTGGACCAGCTCAACCCCAGCCGTGATTCCATCCGCATCTACGGCTTGGAATATGTGGCTCAACACCTGACACCGGAGAATTGGCTAAAATTGCTTATTTTGGGCTTTCGCGGTTTGGATCAATTCTCCCCTGGCAATAGTAAACCCAGGGTGATCGATCTTCACGATCTTAGCCTCATTATTGACCTGCGTTACCAGGCCATTGCCGAGGAGTTGGCCACCCTTCCTACAGATCGTCTTTTCGAGGACTCAAGGTTGCTTTCCCGTCTTACCAAAGCCTCGGTGGGAATCATCTTGCTCTACAACTCCGATGAAGGAGTGGCGAAACCGTTTTACCAGGATCGTCTTCAGCTACAACTGGTTCTGGAACAAATGCAAGACCAGCAAGAGATTTCGCGACTCAAGAACCTCTATCACCGAGAGCTAAAAAAGCTCAAGAACTACACCTACCATACGGAAGACTACCAAAAGCTTCTGAGCGATTCCTTCCATGAACGATTGCAGAAGCTCATCGAGCAAGCCCTCAAGAATCTGCAAAAAAAGATGCGACAACAAAGGAGTTTCTCAGCGATTGAACGTGTGTTTGCCGAACTCATGGCGCTAGCGGAAGAAAACGCCTTCTCAGAAGAGCAGATACAACTAGTAACAGACATGTACGAATTCAACAGAGATCGTCTGCGCAGCCGGAGGCTGGAGGCCATTTACCGGGAAATTCATGGCTGCTCCACCACTGCTGAATTATTTGAACTTTGGCCAAAGATTCGCCTTGAACTCATGAACAATCAGAGCCACCTGGGCAAAGAGTTTGAGGACCTGGTCACGTCTCGCTTTGACCAGCAACTGGAACAACTGGAGAGGTCTTAGAGGAAGGCCAAAGGGGGAGGCTGCGAAACAACGAGCACCTGAGCCTCCTGCCTTTGCGCATCGCAGCTTGGCAAAGGCCAGCATGAAGATTTGGTGCATTTTCAAAAGCGACACTGCCATAAAATGGCGCGAATTGCTCGTTGTGGACGAGCCTCCCCCTTTGGCCTTCCTCTAAGACCTCTCCAGTTGTTCCAGTTGTTGGTCAAAGCGAGAGGTGACCAGGTCCTCAAACTCTTTGCCCA
>JAUWKY010000216.1 GCA_030613915.1 Syntrophobacterales bacterium | reverse complement strand
CTCTACGGAGTGTTCCTCCTGCGGCTCATGCCGCGATTGCGGGGTTTGCATTACCATATGTCCTAGAGGAGCTATCTCCAAACAAGAGGAAGGGGAAAACGGACTGGAAATGGTGGTTGATGCCGACTTGTGTATTGGCTGCGGTTTCTGCGCTGGAGCTTGTCCCTGCGGCATCTGGAATATAGTGGAAAATGATCCACTGGGCGCTTAGCGCAAAGCGCGTTGCGCTTCGCGGTTAGAGGTCAGAGGTTAGAGGCAAAAACTCAAAGAAAGAGAACGTCTTTTGCCTGAACTCATCCGTAGGTCGGAGCGTTCTCGCCATGGCGAGGTTGATCCGACAAGTGCTTAGTGATAATGCTTTGTTGTCGGATGAACCTGCTTTGCAGAACCATCCGACCTACTCCTGGCTCCTAAATTCGCAATTATCTCCCCTCTTCCCTCTGCCAAAAAATTGTTTTTTTTAATACAAATGTAGGTATAATAAAAGCTTTCACTCCGATTGAGCGGTTACAGTTTAGAAATCTTAACCAAAGAGAACCTTTAGCAGGAACGAGGCCTTAGGAGCTAGAATCAAATCAGCAAGGCATAGGTAGGTAATTTCGAATGAGAAATTCTAATGTGAGTTTCAGTTGGGTATTTTGGATTTTCAAATTCGCAATTCGCAATCCGCAATTCGAAATTATTTCCCTCTGCTCTATGCCCTAAACATTAAGCATTCAGAGAAAGATCTATTGTTATGGAACAAGTAGTTTCCCACCTCAGCACCCAGAGAAAAAGACTGAAACAAGCGGATCAACTGGGAGATCCGGGAAGAATATCTGCCATGGTCGACGTGGCTCTTATCTCTCTCTACAATCGGTTGAGCAACCGAATCGACGTGGATTCCAAAGAGATCCGGCGCTCTGGAGCGATTTTGGCCACCGGTGAGTTCGGGCGACGCCATCTTGGCCCTTTTTCCTCGATAACACTGCTGTTTTTGCAGACCTCTGATGCCCCTTTCGAGGAAGAGGCCTGGAGGAAAAACATCGTGCAGCCGCTTGAGCAGGCGGGTTGGGACGTCCAGTTTCAAACGGCTACCAAAGATGAGGCAGTGAAGCTGGGCCTCAATAATTTTGATTGGTTGGGTGGTATCCTCGATAGTCGATTTATTAGTGGGTCGCGTACCTTGGTGGATGACTTGCGGTTCTTGCTGGTTCGGGAGATTGACTCCAATAGGGGCTGGCAATCGATTAGAATTTTTCTCGAGGAATGGCAAGAAAGGCGTAATGGTCAGGGGGATCCAGCATTTATCCTGGAGCCGGATTTGGAGTACAGCGCAGGGAGTCTTGGCGAGCTCAATCGAATACGCTGGGCAGGCTATTTGCTCAATGGCGGGGATGCCTTGTCTGAGATGGACAGTCTGGATCCAGATAGCTCCTCCGCTCTTGAAAAAGCTGAACTTTTCCTCCTGAGGGTAAGGAATCATCTACAGCTTCTCCGGGAACGGCATGAAACTCAATTGCAGTATGAGGCTCAGCAGCAAGTGGCTCTGAGCTTGGGCTACCAGGATCAGGGGGATTTCCTCGCCGTCGAAATCATGATGAAGGAGTTGGAAAGCCATTTCTATGAGATCCGGTTAGTAGCCAATCGCTTCAGGGAGTTATTACGGGAGTGGGTGCTATCCGCGGAAAAGGAAAAAGAAGAGCCAACTACAAGAAAAGTGGCGTCTGGCATGTGGGTGGAGCGCGGCAGGCTCATGATAGACAGCCAGGTGCTGGCAAGCGATGGGGAGGGTCTGTTGGCTCTCTTCACCCAGGCAGTCCGTTTAGGTGTGTCTCTGGGAGCGGAAGCGTATCAGTGGGCCAAGAGCCAGGCTCACCAATTTCCGGGAGACTTGGAAGGTACGTCTGCATTGCGCGATTGGCTTTTTGAGATTATCCGGGAAGAAGGCTCCAGGATTAGAACCCTCAGAGCCCTTTACGGTACGCAGGTGCTTTCAGCCCTCGTCCCCGAGCTTCGTGAGGTCCATGCTCTGGTCCAACATGATGCCTTTCATCTTCACCCTGTGCACGAGCACCATCTCAGAACTTTCGCCGAACTCAAGAAACTGTTTAGAGGTGAACATGATGCCGACTTTCCGCAAGTTCCGGAATGGCTCGAGGGCATAAGAGACAAAGAGGTGCTCTTACTGGCCGGGCTGATCCACGATGTAGGCAAAAGCGGCGGCCGCGGCCATGCCAGCAGGGGAGGTGAGATGTCAGTGCTCATCGGAGATCGTCTTGGTCTCAGCACTGAAGAGAAGGAACTGCTCAGCTTCCTGGTGGCCAACCATGTGCTCCTTACTGACAATGCGGCGCGTCGAGATATAGATGATGAGCAGATGCTTCAACATTGTGCCAGTGTAATTGGTTCGGTACAACGTCTGAAAATGCTTGCCCTCCACTCTTTTGCAGATCTTCGCGCCACCGGTCCTCAGGCCTGGGAATACTGGCAAGACCTGCCCATATTGGAACTCTATCAGTGTGTGTTGCACCGTTTGGAAAAGGGTGATCCTGATGCGAGGGCGGTGGCGGCCAGGCTTCTCTCTTTAAAACGCGAGGTGGGAGAGTTGCTGAGTGATGAGATGACCAAAGATGAGCTGGATCATCACTTCGAGCAGCTTCCCTCCCGTTATCTCCTTTCAGCAACACCCGAGGAGGTGGTGAACCAATACAGATTGGAGTGTCAACTGGAAAAGGCGGTTTTGTCCTGGCAGGTGGAAGAAAAACAATCTATCTGGGAGCTTACCCTGATGAGCCGACAGCCTCTCGGTATGTTGGCGAGGGCAGCGGGAACACTTACTTTGAATCAACTGGACATCCGCAAAGCCAAAACCCACACCAAGAAAAACGGTGTTGCCTTCCAGACCTTCGAGGTGGCTGCCTTGAAGCCCGCAATGGAGATTTCTTGGGAGCAGGTGATGGCTGACTTGGAGAAGACAATACAGGGGCGACTTGCCCTGGATTACAGGCTTGCTGTGCTTGCTGCCAAGCAAAAAAGAAAAAGAAAGTGGGCACCTGCAAAGCCTGATGAAGTAGTGGTGGACAATCATTCATCCGATCAGTACACCATTATCGAAGTCTATACCACTGATCGCCCAGGCCTGCTCTATTCAATTACCCGCACCATGCTGGATTTACATTTGCAGGTTTTTCTGGCTAAAATCTCCACCAGAATGGATCAAGTGGCCGACATTTTCTACGTGCTGACCCAGGAAGGTCAGCGGGTTGAAGATCCAGAACACGCCGAAGAAATCAAAAATGCTTTACTATTCAGTTTGCAATAGTTGGACGCAAAGCGTCCGGCAAGAAAGGGCTAAGGCGAGAAAAGCGGGAAAGGAAGGTAGTGAGAATCCAGAATCCAGAAGCCAGAACTCAGTAGGCATAGAGTCGGGCGAGAAAGGGAGGAATGAACCGTACACAAATATCAGCTCTATGCTCTTTGCCTTCTGACCTCTAGACTTCTGCCTCCAACCTAAAGCGAAGCGCTCCTCCAACCTCCAACCGTGTCAGCAGTAGGTCGGATGGTTCTGCAAAGCAGGTTCATCCGACAACAAGGATGATCTGGAACAAGTCTTTGTTTTCTCCTGGCTCCTGGATTCTATGTCTTTCAAATTCGCAATCCGCAATTCGAAATTCCAAATAACTTACCCTTGGTCAATTAGGGCTGCAAGGTAGCCGGCGCCAAAGCCGTTGTCGATGTTTACCACGGCTATTCCCGGAGCGCAGGAGTTGAGCATGGCCATCAGTGCGGCCAACCCCTTGAACGAAGCACCATAGCCTACACTGGTGGGCACGGCAACAATTGGCTTCTCCACCATACCACCCACCACACTGGGCAGTGCTCCTTCCATACCGGCAACCACTACCAGCACACTGGCCTCCCGCATCTGGTGGAAATGATCTAGAAGGCGATGCAACCCTGCCACGCCTACATCGAAAAGCCGTTCTACCCGACTGCCAATCATTTCCGCAGTGACAGCAGCTTCCTCTGCCACCGGAATATCCGAGGTTCCAGCTGCCAAGATCAAAACGAGCCCACGCCCTTTCTCAGAGACCTCGTGCTGTCGCACGGTCATGGTGCGGGAGATGTCATCATAAACTGCTGTGTTGATCTTTTTTTGTACGTCTTTTGCCTTGGCCGCATCAACCCGAGTCACAAGCACGTTTGTCCCCTGGCTCAACATGGCTTCCATGATCTTTGTGATCTGGTCGGCGCTCTTCCCTTCACCAAAGATCACTTCCGGAAAACCACGCCGTAAGGCACGATGGTGATCCACCCGGGCAAAGCCAAGATCCTCATAGGGCCATGAACGCAAGTTTTCTACGATGGCATCCACATCGGTCTTGCCATCTTGTAAAGCTTGCAGCATTTCTCGCAACTTGTCCTCATTCACTGGGTCACTCCGTTCGCTGTTGGAGGTTGGAGGAGCGCTTAGATCCGCTTCGCGGACCTTCGCTTTAGGTTGGAGGCAAAATACTCTTCCCTTACATAATTTGTTGCCTCAAACCTCAAACCTCAAACCTCTAACGCCAAGGCCTCGCGCCGTCAAGTACGTCGCGGACTAGTTCCGCTTGTTTGATTGCTATTTGATTTCGATCGCTCATGGCAGCACGGCCATTGCTGCGCATGGCCTTCAGTGCTGCGGGGTTGGCGAGAAAATATCTGAGTTTCGCCAAAAGCTCGTCTCGGTCTTGGACCCTGATCCCGCACCCGG
>JAUWKY010000293.1 GCA_030613915.1 Syntrophobacterales bacterium | reverse complement strand
ATAAACTGGTGCAATCCGCGCCGCCCTTCCACTGGTACGACCCGCAAAGGTCCCTCATTGGCTTGTGGTTGTCCCGAAAACCTCTGCAGTACCGACTTCATGGCGTAAAGATCCGATCAGCTACGATAATAATGCGCCCGTAAGAAAGGGAATCTAGTCCGAGCAATATAACTGATTTTTGTATTTGCCTCAACCACGCGGGTTTGTAGCCTCAGGGTGCGGATAGGGTGCGTTTGGGTGCAAGATCGTCAAGCTCATCCACCTGGGATTTATGCTCCCCTGGTAGCCAATGAGCGTAAGCCTTGAGTGTAAATCCGGGGTCATGATGCCCTAGTTGGTTGCTGATGTCCACAATGTTGTCGCCTTTGGCCACTCTAAGCGTGGCGTAGGTATGGCGCAGATCGTGAAAGCGCACTCTACGGGGCGCCACTTTCTGCAAAGCACCATAGATTAAGTAATAACCTAGGCGCTTGCCCTTCTTATCTGTGAAAATGGTGCCATCTATGGCCGGCCCAATGGACTAATATGCAATCCAACTAACCGATCAGGATCTTGCATGTTTCTCATCATAACAGAAACTCTCCGACCTCTTATAACTTGAGGCTTGACTGAGCCACCTCTAGAGATTAATGTTCACGTACTAAAGGTCCAGTCATATTGAAAGGTCGGTTTCTCCCTAACCTTTGAAAGCGCAGCTTTGTGACACTTCCTGTACTGGAAATAGGCGACTCAGTTGCCAAAATTCCCATAATCCAAGGTGGAATGGGCGTTGGAATTTCTCTCTCAGGACTGGCATCAGCCGTTGCCGAGGAGGGCGGAATCGGGGTCATTGCCACTGCAGGGATCGGCATGAACGAGCCCGATGTCTATTCGAACCCCCTAAAGGCCAACATCCGCGCCTTGAAGAGAGAGATCCGGAAGGCCAGGGAGATGACCAAGGGCATCCTAGGCGTCAATGTTATGGTCGCATTGACGGACTTTGCAGACACGGTGACGACTTCAATTGAGGAGGGAATCGACATTATTTTCACTGGGGCTGGACTCTCCTTTAATCTACCCGGGTATCTCAAAAATCTGGCCACTACCAAACTGGTCCCCATAGTCTCTTCCCCAAGGGCAGCCAGGATAATCTGCAAGAAATGGCTAGCAAAGTTCGATTGTCTGCCGGACGCTTTTGTGGTGGAGGGGCCGATGGCCGGAGGACATCTTGGTTTTAAGCCTGAAGAGCTGGACGATCCCGATTTCGCTTTGGAAAAGCTCGTTCCAGAAGTTATTGGAGCGGTTAAGCCTTTTGAGAGCAAGCACCAGGTGGATATTCCAGTAATTGCGGCGGGAGGGATTTACACCGGAGAGGACATCTGCAAGTTTTTGAAAATGGGTGCCGCAGCGGTGCAAATGGGAACTCGCTTTGTTGCTACCCATGAATGTGATGCGCATATGGCATTCAAACAGGCATATATTGAGGCTAAAGAGGAAGATTTGATGGTTATCGACAGCCCCCTGGGGCTTCCTGGTAGGGCGCTTCGCAATGAATTTCTTGAGGACGTGGGCCAAGGAAAGACAAAGCCTTTCAAGTGCCCTTATCACTGCCTAACCACATGTAATTATAAAGAGACCCCATATTGTATCGCATTTGCTTTGATAAGCGCTAAGAAAGGCAATTTGAAACACGGTTTTGCATTTGCCGGTAAGAATGCATATAGAGTAAAAGAGATCGTTTCAGTCAAAGATTTGATTAGATCTTTGCTGGATGAGTATGAACTAGCCTGCGCATAGCTTTTTTGGCCACAGTCCGCACTGGTTCCCTGGAAGTTTAGATAGCATACTCCACACTTTATCGTTCGAAATCCTGCTACCATATACAGTAATCATCCCACTTGAGTGTGATATAAAGATCTCGGATGTTCCAACATGTGATTTGCGTGTACCCCTATCGGCGAGAGTTGGATCATGCGGGCTATTTCCCTCCACTAGGACTCGAGATAATCGCTACAGTCCTCCCCATAGTGACAAAAAGCCCATACTTTCCGGACTAACTGTATCTTTTTCGCAACACCAGCCCATCGAGTCCCTTTATTCCGTACCCTGGACTCGATTGGAAATAGTCCGGATTTTCTATTGGCTGCTATAGATTTTATATTTGAATTACGACCATATACAGCCACCCGCAAAGTCTGAATGCCATTGATCTATGGATTCAGAACAATCGGCACGCTTATTGCTTTAGTAGCATATCTTCAAGAAAGATTCTTGATATACCTAAATCAGCATGGTGTTCGTAGCGCAGATGACTGCAAAGGGGTTAGCTCGAAGTTGACCACCTAATCTCGTTGACGATACATCGCTGCGCACAGTACTGAGCGTTTTTCGGAGAGATAATTGATATGAACACGGAGGCTATCGAGGCAATGAAGGCTACGCCAACCCGGAACAACCTGCCGTTACGGCTTGCAGATTTCTCCACTTTAGCAGAGGCGCTAGACTACGCGGCCCAGGGTGAGACCGGATTCAATTTCTACACCGGCACGGGTAAGCTACATATTGTGCTGCCATATGCGAAATTGCGGGAACAAGCGCAAACGCTGGCGCGCCGTCTCCACAGTTTAGGCTTAGAACGTGGCGCGCGGGTCGCCCTCGTCGCCGATACAACCCCGGACTTCCATATCTTCTTCTTTGCCTGCCAATACGCTGGACTGATACCCGTCCCTCTTACGGCCTCAATCCATTTAGGCGGTCACCAGGCCTACGTGGAGCAGTTGCGAAGATTACTGACCACCTGCCAGGCGGAAGTCGCCATGGCCCCAGCGGATTTTCTCCCCTTTCTCTCCGAGGCTGCGGAGGGACTGAACTTACGTTTTGCTGGCGGTCCCGAAGCCTTTGCCGAGTTACCGGAACAAGAAACTCAGCTACACCCGTCCCAGCCCAAGGAGATAGCTTACCTGCAGTATACTTCGGGAAGTACCCGGTTCCCCCGCGGAGTGGTCATCACCCAAGAGACAGTCTTGAGGAACCTGGCAGACATCGTCACGCACGGCGTCAAGATTCGACCTGGGGACCGCTGCCTTTCCTGGCTTCCCTACTATCATGATATGGGGCTTGTCGGGCTGGTGTTGGCCCCGCTGGCGTCCCAGTTAACCGTTGATTACCTGAGCACCCGAGATTTTGCCATGCGTCCCCGGGTATGGCTGAAGCTGATGACGGAAACTCGAGCTACGCTCTCTTTGAGCCCGCCTTTCGGTTATGAGTTGTGCGTGCGTCGTCTGCGGAAAGAAGAGTCCGGTAAATTCGACCTCAGCGCCTGGCGCGTGGCCGGTGTCGGTGCGGAAACCATTCGCCCCGACCCTTTGGCCCAGTTCGCCGAAATGCTTGCACCAAGCAATTTTGACAAGAATGCTTTTCTCGCTTGCTACGGTATGGCGGAATGCTCCCTGGCAGTGAGCTTTGCACCTCTTGCCCAGGGGCTGGAGGTGGACTGCGTGGATGGGGAGCATCTTGCCGA
>JAUWKY010000316.1 GCA_030613915.1 Syntrophobacterales bacterium | reverse complement strand
GGGCCTCTGTGCCCGCCAAGGGTAGTCGTTTCGGTGCCTAGTGCTTAGTGTTTAGTGCCTAGTTTTAACTGCCCTCTGCCTGCTCCTCGCCTCCCTCTGCCTGCTGCTCGCTGCCCGCTGCTTCATCCTCCTCTTCCTCCGACTCTGGCAAAATGGCCATATCCACTACTTTTTCATCTGGCGCGATGTTAATAAGGCGAACGCCCTGGGTAACCCGACCAATTATCGAAATCTCATTGACCTTCGTTCTAATGAGAAGACCACGATCAGTGATCAGCATGATTTCATCACTATCCCATACCTGCCGAAAACCAACCACGGGGCCATTTCTCTCGGTTGTCCTCAGGCTCAGCACCCCTTTGCCTCCCCGGTGACGAAGGGGATATTCCTTGGTCCGGGTGCGTTTGCCGTAACCATTTGCGCTCACCGTTAGAATCGTGGCCTCTTCACTCACCACCTCCATGCCCACCAGAAAGCTGCCGTCCACATTCATGCCCTTGACCCCCCTGGTCACCCGGCCGATAGGCCGAATTTCCTCTTCACGACAGCGAAGAGCTTTCCCCGCCTGGGTGGTAAAAAATAGTTGTTGTCTGCCATCTGTGAGCCGAACAGTGATTAGCTCGTCATCCTCGTCAATTTTCAGGGCAATGATGCCGCCGACTCTCGGTTTGCCGTAGGCCATAAGATCGGTCTTCTTTACCACGCCTTTTCTTGTGGCCATCACCACGTACATGTCGGTCTCAAAATCCCGCAGCGGCAGAATGGTGGCCACACGCTCCGCCTCCTGCAATGGCAGCAAGTTGACTATAGCCTTCCCCCGCGCCAAAGGGCCGGCTTCAGGCAACTGATACACCTTCAACCAATAGATACGTCCAAGGTTGGTGAAAAATAGGAGGTAGTCATGGGTTGAAGCCACAAAAAGAAGCTCAACGAAATCTTCCTCACGCGGCCTGGTACCTGATCTACCTTTGCCACCTCGATGCTGGCTGCGGTAGAGTTGAACTGGACTCCTCTTGATGTAGCCGGCGTGGGAGACCGTGACCACCATGTCCTCCTCGGTGATGTAATCTATCAGGTCCAACCCCTCGATATCCCGGACAATCTCCGTGCGCCTGCCGTCTCCATACTCTTCCTTGAGTTCTATGAGCTCTTGACGCACGACACCCATCAACAGGCTTTCATCTTCCAGAATTTTCAGCAACCGGGCGATCTCATCAAGAATCTTGCGGTGCTCCTCTAGTATGCGCTGGCGCTCCAGCCCTGTGAGTCTTTGCAACCGCATCTCCAAAATGGCCTGGGCTTGCTTCTCGGAAAGTCCGTACACTACCATCAACTGAGCCCTGGCCTCTTTGGGGTTCGGTGCCTTCTTAATAAGCTCAATAATGGCGTCAATATTCTCCAGGGCTATTTTTAGACCTTCCAGGATGTGAGCCCGCTCCTCGGCCCGCCGCAACTCAAAAGCTGTACGCCGCATTACAACGGTACGGCGATGTTCCAGGAAATGGCCCAGAATGTCCTTCAGTGGGAGAAGTTCCGGGCGGTTGTGGACAATGGCCAGCATGTTTATGCCAAAAGTGACCTCCATATTGGTATACTTGTACAGATTGTTCAGCAGAACCTCGGCATGTTCATCCCTTTTCAGATCTATGGCCACCCGCATACCTTGCCGGTCAGACTCATCCCGGATGTCCCGTATCCCCTCAATCCTTTTCTCTTTGACCAGTTCAGCAATCCGTTCCAATAGACGTGCTTTGTTAACCTGAAAAGGCAGTTCATTGATGACAATGCGTTGCCGGTCTCCACCTAACTCTTCCACCTCCACTCGAGCCCTCACCTTGATTAACCCTTTCCCTGTGGTATAGGCCTCACGGATTCCTCGGGCGCCGTAAAGCAAACCTGCTGTCGGGAAATCTGGTCCGGGGATAATACCGAGTAATTCCTCGAGCTCTATGTGGGGATTATCAATGGTGGCGATAAGTGCATCGACAACCTCATTCAGATTATGGGGTGGAATGTTACAAGCCATACCAACTGCAATTCCAGATGCCCCATTTATGAGGAGGTTGGGTACCAAGGTCGGCAGAACCGTGGGTTCATCGAGGGAGGAATCGTAGTTGGGAGCGAAATCAACCGTCTCTTTGTCCAGATCGGTGAGAAACTCATGGGCCAGCTTGTTTTGGCGGACTTCAGTGTATCGCATGGCCGCCGGTGGATCTCCATCCACCGAACCGAAGTTTCCCTGACCATCAACCAATCTATAGCGCATCGAAAAATGCTGAGCCATGCGCACAAGAGCATCATACACTGCGGCATCACCATGGGGATGATACTTACCAATTACGTCACCGACAATGCGGGCGGATTTCTTGTATGGCTTATTCCAGTCGTTACTCAACTCCCGCATCGCATAGAGTATGCGTCGGTGCACCGGCTTGAGCCCATCGCGCACATCTGGAAGGGCCCTGCCTATGATAACGCTCATGGCATAATCTAAATAAGAATGCTTTAATTCATCTTCGATAGCGATACGTTGGATGCTCTCTGGTTGATCCATAAGTTTTTCCCAGCAAAAATGGTTACATGACAAAAAAAACAGGATGAAACGCCCAAAACCTGAACCTCGCCTCAGACCTTGGCGCCGCCATCCTGTGAGTTTTCATCAAGCCCGGATACTTCATGAATTGCTGTCGCGAGACCACGAAGATGGGCGTGCCACCTGGCAACTCGTCCCGCGGTACCGCGGGATTGGTTCCGCGGCGTACCTGAACGGTACGTCGCAGGGGCCGCCCCCCGCGGACGCCAGGAAGGATGGCCATATTCGTGGTCGCAGCAAGTGATTCATGAAATATCCGGGCTAAGGGTCTGGAAAAGAGATTCGCAGATAATGAAGTTTGCCAGAGGATCCGGTGGCATGATAGGTGCACAGAGTATAAACAATATATCTTTGCTGAGAGCTGAATGCTTCCGGAATCTTGAGCTAATTATCACAAGTTATGTTATAATACAAGGTCACCATGGTCAATGGTTTTCCGGTGATACGGATCGGGAAACCGTTTGAAAAACCATCTCGAATTGTGTATTCTCAAGTCCAATTATTGAGACAGTAACTGGAGTTGGAATGACAGCGAAAGGCCAAACAAAAACAAAGCAAGCAAAGACCGCGAAAGGCAAAGTGGCTAAGAAGGC
>JAUWKY010000256.1 GCA_030613915.1 Syntrophobacterales bacterium | reverse complement strand
CTAAACGGAGGAACGGTGTAAAGTGGGCGGACAAAACTACGATCAGGCCCTGAGCTATCTCTACGACCTGCAGAAATATGGCATCAAGTTCGGCCTTTCCAGTACCAGCAGCTTGTTAGGGCGGATCGGAAATCCCCAGGCAGGGTTGAAGACAATCCACATTGCCGGTACCAACGGTAAAGGGTCCACTGCAGCCATGCTTTCCTCTATTCTGGTGCGGGCAGGCTTCAAGGTTGGCTTATATACCTCGCCTCATCTGGTCAGATTCAATGAGCGCTTTCGCCTGAACGAGCAGGATATTGGGGACGAGGAGATTGTGGATGTTTTCAAGGCAGTGAGGGCTGCAGTGGATGAACGCGAGCCGCCCACCTTTTTTGAGATGACCACAGCCATGGCACTCAGCCTTTTTGCGGAAAAGGGGGTGGATTGGGCTATCTTGGAAGTAGGTATGGGAGGGCGTCTTGATGCCACCAACGTGGTCCAACCACAACTCACAATCATCAACAACGTATCTTTTGACCATCAGGAGTTTCTCGGCTCCACCCTGAGTCGAATCGCCCGGGAAAAAGCGGGGATTATTAAGAAGCAAGTACCACTGATAACCGCAGTGAAGCAGCCAGTGGCCCTAGCGGTTATTAAAACCAGGTGTTTGGCCCTCAATGCTCCCTGTTATCGTCTTGGCCGGCAGATCAAGGTCCGGACTCTGGGTGAACAGCGCTTTTCCTACAGCGGGTTGGGATGGCGACTGGAAAATCTACATTTGCCCCTTGCCGGTCGCCACCAGGTGGTGAATGCTGCCACTGCCTTGGGGGGTCTTGAGGTTCTGGAGCGATGGGGCTACTATAATTTGGACGCAGAGCAGATCAGAGAAGGGTTGGTCAAAACCCGCTGGCCCGGAAGACTGGAATTGCTTGGCAAGAAGCCGCCAGTTCTTTTGGATGGGGCCCACAACTTCGCCGGTATAGTGGCTCTCCGTCAGGCCTTACAGGAAGAGTACACCTATAGAAGACTCATCGTGGTGCTGGGGATTATGGCAGACAAGGATCTTCGCGGTATGTTCCTCAGACTGGCTCCGTTGGCAGAGCATATCATTCTCACCCGGCCCACATATGAAAGGGCAGCAGAGCCGGAGTCCCTCCGGGCAGTGGCAGGGGAATTTGCCGAACGAACTGAGCTGATTAGACCTGTTGGAGAAGCGCTTGAGAGGGCTATGGAGTTGGCCACTTCCGAAGATCTGGTACTGGTGACTGGCTCGCTCTACTTTATCGGTGAGGTCAAGGAGATCCAGGAAGAAAAGAACAGGGCAAACCCAGTGAAATATCGGGGCTAGTTCTACCACCCCGTTCGTGCTGAAATACCCATCCTCACAGGGTAGGCTATGAGAAAGACTGTAAGAATCGTTGGGCTTTGCCTATTGGTATCATTCGTATTCTTTCCTGACTTACCCGCGGGATCCCAGGACAGAGTTGGAAAGTCCGTCGCTGCACCGGGAGAAGATTCAGAGTACCGGCTGCGGGCCGACCATTTTTCCTACGATGAGCGCCAGAATATCTATACGGCAACGGGGAATGTTACCCTGCACGCCCCGGGCAGGGTGATCACCGCCGATGAGATTCGCTTGGACGCGCTTACCCGTGAGGCTATTCTTGAAGGCGACATTCGAATCGAGCAAGGCGATGACTGGCTGGAAGGTGAGCGGGCATTTCTGGATTTAGACGAGGAGACAGGCATCATCGAGGATGGCAGAGGTTTCCTGGCCGAAGGAAATTTTCACTTCAGCGGTGCAGTCATCGAAAAACTAGGCCCACAAACCTATCATGTGGAGCAGGCCAAATTCACCACCTGTGACGGGGATCGTCCCAGTTGGCATTTCCGGGCCAGTGACCTGAAAGTTACCGTGGAAGGTTACGGTTTTTCCAAACACACAAGATTCCATGCGGGGCCCGTCCCCGTGCTTTACACCCCTTATCTGGTATTTCCAGCCAAAACGAAGAGACAGACGGGCTTGTTGCCGCCCCGGCTGGGAAAAGGTGATCGGTTGGGATGGGATGTGGATCTTCCTTTTTTCTGGGCCATCTCCAGAAGCACAGATGCAACTGTCTACTCGCATTATATGAGCAAGCGCGGCCTGATGTTGGGCCCTCAATTTCGTTATGCTGCCAGCAAAGAGAATAAGGGAGTGCTTCGTTTCGATTATCTCCATGACCAGGAGGATAGAGATAAACTGCGGGAGCAAAACTTCTATACTCTACCGGGCCTCACCCGGGCAACCCGGGATCGCTGGTGGTGGCGATCCAAACAGGATATTGCTCTGCCCCATGGTATTCAAGGGAACATGGATCTCGATATTGTCAGTGACCCGGATTACCTGCAGACGTTCAGTACGGGGTTTAGTAGCTGGGCTGAGTCTGATCGGGTTTTCCGCAAAACTTTCGGCCGGGGGCTCATAAATGATGACACCATTACCACCCGGCAGTCAAATCTCCTGCTGAATAAGACCTGGGCCGCCCAGGCCGCCAATTTCGAGCTCCATTATTATCAAAATCTCAATGACGATGAAGACGAAACCACCTTACAACAGCTCCCCCTGGTGACATACAGTGCTTCTAAACAACCCCTGCTGGGAGGGCCTTTTTTTTGGCAAAGCAATGCGATCTACGTGGACTACTGGAGGCCGGAGGGCACCCGAGGCCATCGAGTTAACCTAGATCCGAGGCTGTCCTTACCACTGCGCCGCGGTGGCTACCTGGAGCTTGAACCCTTTGTCGGTATTCTGGAGACGGCCTATCTGATAGAGCATTACGACGAACCTGAAGACAGTCGGGTTAGAGAGAAGACCTTTCAGAACAGGGCTCTTGTTGAGACTGGAGTGGATGGAGCCACCGAGATCGTTGGGATCTTCAGCATGGGTGGTGACACCTGGACCAAAACCAGACACACAGTGAGGCCGCAGATCGGTTATGAATACAGGCCTGAGGTGAGTCAGAACAAGCTTCCATCGTTTGACAGTACCGATCGGGTTAACAGCAGGAACCGTATCACCTACAGCCTTATCAATTTCTTTAGCGCCCGGCTCGATCAGGCTCCAGGAGAGGTGGAATATCATGACTTTGCCAGACTAGAGTTCAGCCAGTTCTACGACGTCAGCCAGCCCGACGGGGGAGTGGCAGACCCCAGCACCAGTCGAGATCGGCCATTTTCTAACGTCTTCACCCAACTCGACTTCACCCCCAAACGCTACCTGAATTTCACTTATAAGAATAGATTTTCACCCTACGATACGGACTTCAAAAGCCATGAATTATTGGCACATCTCTGGGATCAGCGGGGTGACAGATTGACTGTTGACTACCGGCGTCAGCTCGACGACGATGACAATACCATAGTGGAAGAGATCGGGACACAGCTTAAGCTGAATCTATGGGAGGGGGTCTCCGTCAACGTTCGGAGTGACTACGACCTAAAGCGGACGAGGAATATCAAGTCCGAGTACAATATAATGTTACAAAGGCAATGCTGGGGGATATCTGTCAGTTACGTAGATGATCCTGGCGCTGACGATCGCAGAGTTACTCTGGGTATTAGCCTTTATGGAGTCGGGGAACTGCAAACCCAGACATACAGCTCAAGCGATTAAGACGTGGGCAACGGATTTTTCAACATCGAAAACCTGGTCCTCAGGTCCAGGTCAGAGTTCGATGGCTTTGCAGGTAAAGATTGTGAGCTTTTGTGGAGGTTTCAGGTGTCGGGTGTCAGGTGTCAGGGAATATATCCATAGAAGCTGAAACCTGAACACTGAAACCTGAAACCTGTGATTTGGTGCCTGGAAAATGTTTTTAACTTCGATATTCTGCTGTTCCTTGTTCTGCGGTTCTGCGGTTAGTTTTTTCATCCACTCGTGAGGGTTTTACTTGACAAGTAGTATCCACCATGGTTACATGCTTCGCTTGTGACTTATCCTTTCTGGAGTCGAACCATGAAGACAGTGAGTGCCAAG
>JAUWKY010000111.1 GCA_030613915.1 Syntrophobacterales bacterium | reverse complement strand
CTTGGCAGCCTAGGTTGCTCAAAGCAAGGGGCAAAGCACCGCCCACGTCGGCAAGCCCCCCGGTCTTGGCAAAAGGCGCAACCTCCGAAAAGACCATTAGTACCCGCAGTGGTGATTTTTTCTTTCTCATCCTTCTTGACCGTTCATATCAGTGGAGCCAAACCGGTTTGTTTATATTAGGGAATTGAGGGGAAGCGTTGCAACAATATTATTCTGGTCCTACCTCTCAACGAACTCCAAACGAGTAGATTGTAGGGTATGGAGTAGCAGGTGGCAGGCGAATACTGTCACCGGATGGCAGGTCACAAATGCCAGG
This sequence comes from Syntrophobacterales bacterium, assembly GCA_030613915.1. Classification (GTDB taxonomy): domain Bacteria; phylum Desulfobacterota; class Syntrophobacteria; order BM002; family BM002; genus BM002. The sequence continues at coordinate 7,006 of JAUWKY010000111.1, read as the reverse complement.
ACATGGCGTAATCATCCCCAAAAACGAAAATGGAGCTGAGGTAGCCGTGCACCTGAGATAGTTCCGTTTTGTCAGTCTGGCTTTTCTACCCCAATTATTTACATTTCTGTACTTTTAATCCCCGTAGACCCTCAATAATTTCTATAGAGTCTTTAAGCTCTCCATACCTATTTTCGGATATGAGCTTGTTAAGCGTACTTTTCTCTTCTTTGATCAGCTCGTCAATTGTCCTACAATAGACCATGTTTGCAATGCGTGCCTTCACCTTTGTGGGGGTACTTTGTATCTTTATACTCCCATCTTTTTGTTTTTTTACAGTCAGCTGTTGACAGAATGTTGAGCTGACGAATGTCAAGTTCAACATCAACAGAGATACGAAAATACACGCTGCCTTTCTTGTTTTTTTACTCATACAGTTGTCTCCTTATCAGAGTAAAATAACTGTGCAGCTATTCCTATTCTTTCTGCGGATTACTGCAATAATCCGGGCTAACACGAAATCCTTGAGTACAGCGAGGTTTGTCTGTAAACACAGTACTCAATTGAATTTACTGAAGCAAGGAAAATCTCTTGCAAATCAGTCGGGCAGGAGGGTAAACTATTTTACGATTAGTACGTTTTAGACGTAGTGCGAGGGTGGCGGAACTGGCAGACGCACTGGATTTAGGATCCAGCGCCCTAAGGGCTTGGGAGTTCGAATCTCCCCTCTCGCACCAGCGGTAATTGCAGAGGGTTGGCTCAGGCCGGGCTAGCCCTCTTTTTTGGTTTTTTAACACTGAACGGTTACTGCGAGCGCCCATATGGCCTAAACATCCGGGTTAAGGGTTGCCAGATACCACCTACTATGATTATATTGTCAGATGGTTCAGGGCTTGTGGAAATGTGTTGCCTGTAGATTCTTGCAACCAGCGTCCAGGAGTTGAAGCTGGGGTCTTTTCAAACAACATTGGGGGGGAGTAGTAGATCAGAGCCAAATGAAGATTTCCATTGATGAAATTAGTGAGACTGCTCGCAAGGTGCATGTAGAACTCCCTGAGGAAAAGGTGAGTCGTCACCTCAAGAAGGCTTATCGACAGCTTAATCGCACTGCGAAGGTTAGAGGGTTTCGCCCCGGCAAGGTCCCGTTGGCAATTCTCAAGCGGCAGTATGCGGATCAGATCAACCATGAGGTGGGCTTAGAACTCGTCAACGAGACTTTAATGGAAGCCCTGGAACAAACCGACATTGAGGCTGTTGGTCAGTCAGACCTTGACAGAGAACCGTTACAGGAGGGAGAGCCATTCCGCTATTCATTTATGGTGGAGGTGAAACCGGAAGTCGTTGTCAAGGATTATAAAAAGATACCGGTTCAGAGAAAACAACTGGTTGTCAATGAGGAAGAAGTTGACGCTGAACTTGAGTTGCGTCGACAAGCGAACTCTTATCTCAAATCCCTTGAGGAACCGCGTCCCATTCAACAAGGAGATCACGCGGTTCTTGATTTCAAAGCCTTCGCTGAGGGTAAGCCTGTTCCTGATGGTGAAGCCACGGGCTTTCACCTGGAAGTAGGTGGTAATCGTTTCAACCCCGAGTTCGAAACCAAGCTTATTGGTGCAAGCAAGGGTGAACAAAGAGAGATCGAGGTCACCTTTCCAGCTGACTATGGCAACAAGAATCTCGCCGGCAAGAATGCCACCTTTCAGGTGGAGATCAAGGATATTAAAGAGCAAGGGCTTCCAGAGCTGGATGATGAGTTTGCCAAGAACCTTGGTGATTTTGATAATCTTAAAGATTTGCGCACTACTGTACGCCAGGAATTGGAAAGCAGGAAAGGGGACCAAATAGATGCGGAAGTTTGGACGCAAATCTTGGACGAGTTGATCAGCCGTAATCCCTTTGATGTTCCTCAGAGCATGGTGGAACAGGAATTGCAAAGAATGTTGGACACCATTAGTTACCGCCTATCCGCCCAGAATCTCACCCTTGAGCAGGCAGGAATGGATGAAGAGACCTTCAAGGAGCGCAATCGAGAACCTGCTGAAAGAAGGGTGCGAGGCACCTTTCTCCTGGAGAAAATTGCTGATCAGGAAAGCCTCGAGATCAGCGATGAGGAAGTGGAGCAGGGGCTGCACAGATCCGCAAAGGATATGAACCAATCGTATGAACAAGTGAGAGATTTTTACCAGAATAGTAATTTGATGGAACCGTACAAACGTCAGTTGATGGAGGAAAAGGTTATCAATTTCCTCCGGGACCACGCGGACATGACAGAAGTGGAGGAAGCGGCCTCTGGCCCCGGGGAAGACAAAAGTAAGAGAGAGGAACGTTCATGACTCTGATACCCATCGTTGTCGAGCAAAGCAGCCGCGGGGAGCGTGCTTATGATATTTACTCCAGGCTACTCAAAGATCGCATCATTTTTCTGGGCGCGGCGGTGTCCGATGAGGTGGCCAATCTGATTATAGCCCAGATGCTTTTTTTGGAATCTGACGACCCGGATAAGGACATAAACCTTTATATTAATTCACCTGGAGGACTGGTCACCGCCGGCTTGGCCATCTACGACACCATGCAGTACATCAAACCGGATGTGGCAACCCTGTGTTTGGGACAGGCCTCTAGCATGGGCGCTCTCTTGCTGGCAGCAGGGACGCGAGAAAAGAGGTTCACCTTGCCACATTCGCGTATTCTTATCCACCAACCCTTGGGAGCGTTCCAAGGACAGGCAACCGATGTGGAAATTCAGGCCAAAGAGATTTTGAGAATGCGCGAGAGACTAAACGACCTACTGTCTCATCATACCGACCAACCTCTGGAAAAAATTCAAAGTGACACTGATCGAGACTTTTTCATGAGCGGGGAGGAAGCAAGAGAATACGGTATTGTTGACAAAGTCATTGTCAAGCGGGAGATTCCGGAGGAGGACTCCAAGGAAAAGGGGCCCAAGAAAGCTCCGGAGGGCAAGGATGATTAGAGAAGCCATTGAATATAACCTCTATTCTGCTATAATATCCATGACACACGGGAAGAGAAAAAAGGGGACGCTGTGCGACATTGGTTGGTAAAGGAGGATTAGATGACGAGGAAGAAAGATGACCGGGGAGGAGATCTGGTCTGCTCATTCTGCGGAAAAAGCCAGGATGAGGTCAAGAAACTCATAGCTGGTCCCACCGTTTACATTTGTGACGAGTGTATTGAACTCTGTAATGACATTATTGCTGAAGAATTTGAAAAGGAAGAGGCTGCCAAGTTAAGCAGTGTACCTAAACCCTCCGAGATTAAGGAGGCTATCGACGACTATGTCATCGGCCAGGAAAAGGCCAAGAAGATTCTCTCGGTGGCAGTTTATAACCATTACAAGCGCATTGAATCCCGGGCTGAGATGGAGGATGTGGAAATCCAGAAGAGCAACATTCTTTTGATCGGGCCGACAGGATGCGGGAAAACGCTATTGGCCCAAACCCTAGCCCGCATCCTTGACGTTCCCTTTACCATTGCCGACGCCACCACTCTTACTGAGGCGGGTTACGTTGGCGAGGACGTTGAAAACATTATTGTCAATCTGCTTCAGGCAGCTGACTACGACGTGGAAAAAACATCCCGCGGCATTGTATATATTGACGAGATAGATAAAATCGCTCGCAAAGCGGACAGCCCTTCCATCACCCGGGACGTCTCTGGAGAGGGAGTCCAACAGGCTCTATTGAAGATCCTGGAGGGCACCATTGCCAATGTCCCTCCCAAGGGAGGACGGAAGCATCCCCAGCAAGAATTTATCAAGATTGATACCACGAACATTCTGTTTATTTGTGGTGGCGCTTACAACAACCTGGAGGGCATAATCAAGTCACGCATCGGCGTCAAGGCCCTGGGGTTCGCAGCTGAGATCAGAAAACGGGAAGAGCGCAAATTGGGCGAGATTCTCGTGCAGGTGCAGCCCGAAGACCTGATCAGGTTTGGTATGATTCCTGAATTTGTCGGGCGGCTTCCTGTGGTGGCAACCCTACACGAACTGACCGAAGACGAGTTGATGAAAATCATGCTTGAGCCGAAGAACGCTCTGATAAAACAGTACCAGAAGCTTTTCGGCATGGAAGATGTGACCTTGCGTTTTACTGAGGGCTCTTTGCAAGCTGTGGCCCATGAAGCCATGAAGCGGAACTCTGGAGCTCGAGGACTGAGGAGTATCCTCGAAAACATCATGCTGGACATTATGTACGAGATTCCCTCCCAGCCAGATATTCGTGAATGCGTTATCAGTGAAGGGGTAGTAACAAACATGGAAACGCCACTTCTGCTGTATGAAGGCTCCTTGGAATCAGCCTAAAGACATAGAGGCGCAAGAATAGATAATGCGGCTTTCAAGAACCTAGTGAAAGGCTACTCGCATTTTACCACGTAGCCTTTTCTTTACTGAACGAGATAATGATGGGTATGTTAAAGAAAAATCGCGACAGTGTTGACGAAGGGGACCAGTTTGGACTTCCCGAGTATCCCTTGTTGCCTCTCAGGGATATCGTTATTTTCCCCAACATGGTCGCTCCTCTTTTCGTTGGCCGGGAAAAATCAATCAAGGCCCTAGAGCACGCCATGGGGGAGGGAAAAACCATTTTTCTCGCCACCCAGAAAAAGGCAAAAACTGACAATCCCACGGAAAAGGACATCTTCCGAATGGGAGCCGTGGCGACAATTCTGCAATTGCTTCGTCTGCCAGATGGTACGGTAAAAGCCTTGGTGGAAGGCAAGAAACGAGGCAAGATTGCTCAATTCCTGAGCAACGATGACTTTTTTATGGTGCAGGTGAAGTCAATCGAGGAGAAAACTGAGCAGAATGTTCAGATCGAAGCCTTGATGCGCAGCACTGTTCAGGCCTTTGAAAAATACGCCAAGCTGAATAAGAAAATCTCCCAGGAGATGGTTCTCTCGGTTTCCTCAATTGAGGAACCAGGGCGGTTGGCCGACACCATAGCCTCCCACACGCCTTTCAAGATCGAATACAAGCAGAAGCTGCTTGAAGCCATCCCGCAATTCAATCGGCTAGAGATGCTCTATGCCTACATCAGCGGTGAGATCGAGATCATTCAAACTGAGCAGCGCATCAAAGGCCGGGTCAAAAAACAAATGGAAAAGACCCAGCGGGAGTATTATCTGAACGAACAGATGCGCGCCATCCAGAAAGAGATGGGCGAGAAGGATGATTTTCGAAACGAACTAGCAGAGTTACAAAGACGCATCAAACGCAAACGCATGGCGCGGGAGGCGGCCGCTAAAGTTCGCTCTGAGTTTAAAAAGCTCAAGTTGATGTCGCCCATGTCTGCTGAGGCCACGGTGGTACGAAACTATATAGACTGGCTGCTCTCCCTCCCGTGGTACGAGCGCACCAAAGACAAATTAGATATAGACCAGGCCTCTATCATCCTGGACGAGGACCACTATGGCCTTGAAAAACCGAAAGAGAGAATCCTGGAATACCTGGCGGTTCAGGCGCTGGTGAAGAAGATGAAGGGCCCCATCCTTTGCTTCGTGGGTCCCCCAGGAGTAGGTAAAACTTCGCTCTCCAAATCAATTGCTCGCGCTTTAGGGCGAAATTTCATTCGTCTTTCGCTGGGCGGTGTGCGGGATGAGGCCGAAATCCGCGGCCACCGACGGACTTACATCGGAGCACTGCCAGGAAAAATTATCCAGAGTCTGCGCAAGGCCAAATCCAACAATCCTGTCTTCTGCCTGGACGAGGTTGACAAAATGAGCATGGATTTCCGCGGTGATCCTTCTGCGGCACTGCTCGAAGTACTCGACCCGGAGCAGAACTTCGCTTTCAACGATCACTACCTGGACGTTGACTACGATCTGTCCGAGGTTATGTTTATCACCACTGCCAATACGCTGTTCTCCATTCCGCCGGCGCTACAGGATCGCATGGAGATCATTCGGTTGCCGGGATACACCGAATTCGACAAACTCAACATTGCCAAACAGTTTCTCGTCCAGAAACAGAGCGACGCCAATGGACTGAAACCAGAAAACATTTACTTCTCGGACGGCGCCATCTATGAGATCATCCGCCGCTATACCAGAGAGGCTGGAGTGCGTAATCTCGAGCGGGAAATAGCTTCCATTTGTCGCAAGGTGGCCAAAGTGGTGGTCAAAAAGGGGCCAGAGACCACAATCAAGATAACCGAGAGAAGTGTAAATAAGCATCTCGGGGTACCCAAATTCCACTACGGCCGCGCTGAAGAGAAAGACGAGATAGGCCTTGCTATTGGTCTCGCTTGGACCGAGGTTGGTGGAGAACTGCTAGGTATCGAGACAGCCATCATGCCCGGGAAAGGCGGCCTCACCATCACCGGCAAGCTTGGCGAGGTCATGCAAGAGTCGGCCCAGGCCGCCCTTACTTACGTGCGCTCCCGGGCCGCAGCTCTGGAGCTCGACCCAAATTTTTACAAGAAACTGGACATACACGTCCACGTGCCCGAGGGTGCCATTCCCAAAGATGGTCCTTCCGCTGGCATCACCATGGCCACGGCTATCGCCTCTGCTCTGCTCAAGGTACCTGTTTGCAAAGACCTGGCTATGACTGGTGAGATAACCCTGCGAGGCCGGGTGCTCCCCATAGGAGGGTTGAAGGAGAAGGTGCTGGCAGCGCACCGCGGCCTGATCAAAAAAATTCTGATACCGAAAGAAAATGCCAAAGATATTAAAGAGATTCCTGGCAAGATCTTGAAAGATATAGAACTTATACTGGTGGAGCACATGGACGAAGTGCTCAAACAAGCCTTGGTGGTGGCCGATCCTGAAAAGCTTTTCAAAAAACCTATAGAAGAAGACGAAGAGGTTTTGGTTCCAACTGAAACCCCCGAACCTTCTAAGGAGATTAGGGCCCACTGATTAACAAAGGGTCTGACAAGAGTGCAGACTAGACAATCAAGCGTCCAGCCGCAATACGGTTGGGCGCTTTTTATTTGTTATGTCACACAATGAAAATTCCCTTGACAGATACCAGCTGAATTGCTAAGGCCAAAGGTACATA
>JAUWKY010000153.1 GCA_030613915.1 Syntrophobacterales bacterium | reverse complement strand
ACAGGCTGATTATATAGAACTTTCACTGGATTCCGGATCTCGCCCACCTTAGGTGGACTCGTCCGGAATGACGGGTTCGGCGAATTGTGACGTAGTTTCCAAGGGGAGAAGAGATCTTTGCGGAGCTAAATACATAGGCGTATTTGGAAATTCGAATTTGTTTCGGATTTCGATATTCGGATTTCGGATTTATCCATGACTGTGGTCTATTTGGCTCAGCTGCTTTACTCTCGTAATCACCAAAGAGGATTTCATGAAAAAAACCGGCGTCTTCTACCATCCCAGCTTCAGCCGAAAAAGTTACCTCACCCGCGGATCTCGACTGGAGGATTTTCCCGAAGCGATTGATTATCTGCTGGCCCGTGACAACGTTGTTCTCTACGAATCGCCAGCCATCGAGGAAGAGTGGATCCTCAAGGTGCACACCCCCGAACTTATCCGAGGCGTGGAGGGTGATCCCCTTTGCTCCACTGGCTGGCACTCAGTTGGTGGCGTGGTCCTAGCCGGAGAAAAAATCTGCACTGGAGAGATTTACAACGGCTTTGCCCTCATTGGTGCCGGTGGCCATCATTCGGGAAGAGATTATTTTGGCGGCTTCTGCTGTTTCAATGATGTGGTAATCACCATTACTTACCTGCGAGAGATACACAATATTCAACGCTTCGCCATCCTTGACACAGATGCCCACCACGGTGATGGTACGCGTGATCTTCTCAAGAATGATCCAGACGTGCTTCACGTTTGCTTTTGCAGCATGGAGACTTGTTCAGCAGACGGCACCAAGGTGGACATTCCTGCACCTGGCGGGTTCTGGGGATTTTCGGGTAAAGCCGCTGACAATGTGGATGAGGTCTACGCCAATAAGGTAAGAGAAGAGTTCGGTCCTCGGGTGGCTGATTTCAAACCAGATCTCATCTTCTGGTATTTCGGTTTCGACACCCACAAGGGAGATTATGGCAGCCTGGGGCTCAGCAAAGCGTGCTTCCTGGACATTGCCCACTTCATGCGACAGACCGCAGACGAGGTGACCGATGGCCGTCTGGAGGTGGTTTTAGGGGGTGGATCCCGCACTGACCTTGCAACAGCACTTATCCCACCAATTATAGAAGTCCTGGCCGAATAGCTCGGTAGAGCTATCTCGCCTCATTCATCTCTCACAGAGCCCACAGAGGTCTCAGAGTTATAGAGACCAATACAAGGGCAGACACCAGCTGCTTGTACGAAATGATCGCTCAAAAACTGAGTGAGGCCCCCCTTGTTGTACTGAATAAGCAAGATTATCCCCTCCCACAAGGGTTCCTCACATCTGCCGATGCATTCGCATCGGTAGCCCCTGCTGTGCAGGGGATTTTGAGCGATCGTATTGTGCTCACCATAAGTTTTTTTAGAGCTCGCTGAGTAGTTTGAAGACCACAGGGAAAGAACGAGCCTTGCTAAAAGAGGGGATTAGGTGAATTATCCGCAATTTGGAGGGGAACGAGTAAGTTATTAGAGGCTTATTCAATCTAGCATCCCTGAGGGCTCGATGAAACTCTGGGAGCTCTTAAACCATAAAATCGAGTGAGGGGCAGAAGTGTTCATAGGGGAGGGATCGTCTAGATGCTAAGCGGGCAGCGCTTGATGGACTATAATGAGCTAGCTTATTCTGAACATCAAGCTCTGCCCGCTGCCCAGATGCGCAAGCATCGGGGCCGCCCGCTCTGCGGTAGTTTCTAGGCGATCCCAACACTTTGACCAGCACTTTTTTCTCTTCGTTCTCTGTGTGCTCTAGCGAACCCTGAGCTTGCCGAAGGGGTGAGCGGGCGAGAGACCTTGAAAAGCCCTCGGACTTCGTGAACTGTCAAATCCTGCACGATTTTTGCATTATTGTTTGTGACTTTCAGGATGAAAAGAAGAATGGAGATGAAGGGTGAGGATTCCTGACCTTTGCAAGACCTGTAAATACGTGACTATCCTTTCCCACGGAATTCGCTGCCGAAAAAAAGTGAAGGCTCGATACGTCAGGGGAAAATTTGTCTGCAGTAAGTATCGGCTGTCCAAGCGCTATCAAACAAATCCTCTTTATGGCTAATTTATAAAAGAAAGCAGTCCGCTTGCCTTCTGTCTTCTGCCAGCTGCCTGCTGTCTTCTGCCTGCTGCGTGCCTGTCCCGCGCTCAGTCGCGGGGCTGCCAGCTGTATTTCCCATGCCCTATGCCTAATGCTCCATGCCTTCTCCCAGCTTCCCTACTGTGATCATATAGAGGACCGTCTCTTCTTCGCCGTCCACATCCACAAGTTTGTTGAGTTCGTCGTCGTAAAAAGCGCCTATGGGGCAGGAACCAAGTCCCAGAGCGGTGGCTGCCAACTGCACATTTTGACAGACATGGCCAAGGTCCATGCCAATATATCTCACTGCCCTTTCACGATATTTCACCATGCATCTGAGCATCATAGCAGTCCAGATAATCACCACCGCTGCCTTGCGAACTACAGGCTGCCCCAAACTGGCAGCAGTAATCGCTCCATTGAAATTACCTTCCTGTAAACACTCCAGCACGAAATCTGCCACATCAAAATGGTAGATTCCCTGCGACACGCCCTCAACCCGGTCAATGTAGACATAGGTCTCAAATGGATAAAGGGCGCCTGCCGAAGGTGCGGTTCTGAGCAAGTTCATCCCCGCCCGAGCTGTTATTCCCTGGGCTGCCCACAAGACTTTTGCAAGCTCCTCCAAGCTGAGAGGCTCTTGGGTTGTATTCCGCTCAGATCTCCGTCTTGCCAGACAATGCCACAGATCGGCAGATTCGCCAAAATCTGGTTGCGGTAACTGCACGCGCTCAGCGCCACCGTAGGTTTTGAAGTGATCAGGTGAAGGAATGGAACCCAGATCATCCCTAGGGGCTTGCTCTCGGGAATACTTGGTCTTCTGCACATAACTGAAGGCTAACCCCTTCTTGTATTTTGCCACCGTCGTCTCCTTTCAAAGGTTGCACCTATCGTGCAAAAGCCTGCCTAGTGATCTGCTCCAGAAAAGCTGGATACTCCGGAGCAAGAATGCGCACTTGGGGCCTGCCATCCTCTCCACGCACCAGCTTCAAATCTCCCTGTGCCATCCACTGGATACATTGCGAATAGATAGCATATTCAAGTTCGAGTCCCCGCCTTCGTACCACCTCCAAAGTGTCTTCCGGCCAGATGGGATATATGGCCTGGGCAATAATGGGTCCGGTGTCTTCTCCCTCGTCTATGAAATGGACGGTGACCCCCCCGAACCTGCAACCATACGAGAAAGTGGCTCCATATCCATCAGTTCCCGGAAAAGCAGGGAGCAGCGCCGGGTGAATATTCATGATCCCGTAGCGGTCTTCCGTGTTGTAGTGTCCAATGAAATAGGGGGAGATCAACCGCATAAACCCCGCCAGACAGATGAGATCAGGATTCAGCGGTTTCAATAGTGCTAAAACCTCCTGCTCGGCCAGTACTAATCGCGCCAACCGATCCCTTACTTCGCCATCTGGAAGACCCGAATAGATTCCTTGCCGGTTGACAAGCTCATCGAATTCTTTGGGAAGAGTGCTCTTGACAACTTTCTGAAGGGATTTCTTGCCGTAATTCCTGTAATCCACTACGGCAGTGGGAATTCCGTGCTTCTGAGCCCTGACCAACCCATAGGCGTCGGGATTATTGCTCACCACCAAGCTGATCTCAGCATCCAGTTTGCCAGCCTCAATTTGGTCAATCATGGCCTGGAGGTTCGTTCCGCCCCCTGAGATCAGCACTGCTAGTTTAAGTTCATTGGTCTTCGGTTTCACCTTGCCCACCTCACTATTTCTTCAACACCTTTTAAGTCATCAGGGGCAGAATAGCAAAGATGGTAGCGTTGATGGAAGTTTTTTCAGTTTAAGAAGCCTAGTTTGTATGTCCGCTCGCCATTTAGAATGCCAAGTGCTATAATTCCTAGCAGGGTGCTGAAAGACTCGATATTTGTAGTGCGAGCACCACGTCTGTCATTCCGGAAGTCGCGAAACGACTGTCCGGAATCTAGAAATAACAATAATTTACTGGATACCGGATCTCGCCCGCCATAGGCGGACTCGTCCGGTATGACGATGGATGGAGTTGCCAGGCTAGTCCGAATTCTAGATCGCCAGCATTGCTCACGACAGTGGCGCGATAAATAGGAGTTTCACATGTCCATGTGGCTTTACGATGATTTGACGGAGATGGAAGACTTCCAGAACTATCAGAAGGAAGTCCGGCTCCTTGAGAGAGAGTACCTTGAAATCCGGATCCTCCTTCGTGATGCCGAGGCAGATTATAGAAAAGAACCTGAGAGCGAGTACCTCGAAGCAAAGGTGAAGTACCTGCAAAAAAGGCAGAAGGGTTTGGAGAGCCAAGCAGCCCGGCTTGCCGCTGACCACCCACTGGAAATAGCCCTTTTTGCTCCGCCCCACGGATAGGCGGTCTCGGGGACAATCCCAGTGAGCACCAGGTGGTCGTAGCCATTCTTATCAATGCAGGAAGAGAGCAAAGGGTAGGATAAAGGCCGCGCTCAGTGGAGGTCGGTATCAAAATCATGACTGACGCAATCCCAAACACCATCAGGATCACATTCTTTACAATGGTAGTGCTCCGCATATATGAGGCGACTTTGGTAGGATACGGCTTCCTCTAAACGGACCCGGGCTTTGCAATGCGCACAGTCAACATATCGAATGTTCTCTTTATTCATGCTGTGGGGACCATGAGGACTGAGAGGCGGCTCATTCTTTAGGTTCCTTAGGTTTGTGCATGGGCAGCCCATAAAGGGTATCAATGTAATATTCAAAATTCTCAGGACCTACCTCTTCCACTTCTTTGCGGAATTTCTTGCAGATCTCCAATCCTTTCTCCTGGGCGCCTTCGGGAAAACCTTCCTCGTCGGACAAATACCGCTGCTCAATCTCATCTATTTTGTTCATGAACTCTTCATAGGTGATTTCCTCTATCGCCATATTCGCCCCCTAACGTAATGAGCTGAATCAACCGGATTATTCAGATGTAACCTCGACTTCGCTGAGGGCTTTTCTGGCCTCGGCAATTAAATCGTAAAAGGCGTCCGATTGATAGGTATCGAAACCTCCGCATCCCATGTCAGCGGCTTTGTCAAAAACGTGCTCTTTATCAATGTAGGTTATCAGATCTCTTGCGGTTTCAAACAGTGTCAAGAACTCATCCTTCATTTGTGCCTTCTCCTCTTCATTCTAGCTAGTGTCCAGCTCGAAAGTCCTTTCCCCTCCCCTGCTAGAGACTGTGTCGCAATTCCATTTACCCGTCATTCCGGACGAGTCCACCGATGGTGGACGAGATCCGGAATCCAGAAAATGTCTATAAAATCAGCCTCATCTGGATCCCGGCTCGCGTCCCGCCTTGCGAGACTTGGCCGGGATGACGAATTGTGATACAGGCTCACAAGGGGGATTTCTTAGCCCGTCAACCCTTAATTAATCAGTATTGCCCCTAGCTTGAATCCTCCTTCTTAGGTTCTTGTCCTGGTTCTTGTTTTTGTTTGTCAATCTCAGTCTTGAATTTTTCCATAAACTCCGTCTTGAAGGCTTCGATCTCCATAGCCTCATCATGTTTGCCCAAAAAGTACAAGGCCATACCTTTGAATACCTGGGCTTCCTTGATCTCCGGGTTTATGGCCAGAGCGTCATCGAAGTATTTTATACTCTCATCATACTTTTGCAGCCCTAGCAGAGCGTGACCTTTTGCGGTAACGGCGTGAACATTGTCTGCTTTCTGCGCCAAAATCTGATCTAAAATCTCAATAGCCTCTTCACACCTGCCCATGTCGTTCAGGGCAAAGGCCTTCAACTGCAAGGCTGACAAATTTCCCGGTCTGAGGGCCAGCTCCTTGTCGCAGCAATAGACAACCTCTTCCAAAAGCCCTTTCTCAGCCAGCAACGAGGCTCCATCCATCCAGGTTGTTTTGGAGTCCGGCTCGACCTCTATGATCTTCATCATCACGCCCTCGTAGGTCTCCTCGACGGTGCGTCTGCCGGTGGCCGCCACGGGAACACCGTGGCCGGGGAGTATATTTTCAATGTCTCTTTTCAGCAACTGCTTGAGCCCGTACAAGTAATGATCCAGCCTCCCTCCGGCGGTTTTGTCAGCATCCCCAATAGAGTGCTGTAGTACAGTGTCCCCGGTGATGGCGGTT
>JAUWKY010000205.1 GCA_030613915.1 Syntrophobacterales bacterium | reverse complement strand
GTCTATTCATCAGGGCGAAAGGAGTGATTTTCGACCATCTTGCCGCCGCTGATTCGCAGAACCTATAATACCATTTACAGTTTTTCCGAATAGTACTCGTTTATTCGTATTCTAGGGGTAAGTGTTGAGAGTGTCAAGGAGAGCTAATCTCAGCGGGCAGCAGGCAGGAGGCAGCAGGCAGCGGGCAGATTTCGAATTTCGAATTGCGAATTTGGGATTTTGGAATGCGGAATGCGGATTGAGAAACCGGTGACCCGACCGTAAGGTTGGGGACTGAGCGGAGCGCAGCGAGCGCGAAGAAATGCGAAATGACGATTGAGCTTCTCTCAACTGCTGGCTGCCAGCTGGCTCTACCTCAGGGACATGGCTTCCTGGCGCTCCAACCTCACTCCCTGGGGGATATTCAGGGCGAACCAGGAAGGTTCCAGGCTTGTGTTTACCTGGACATTGGTGAAGGTGATCTCATTGATGTTTCCCAGGGGATCTTCGGTTTGAATGCGTACCACACGATATGATTCAGCAGCTATCCAAAGGGTGACCCGGGCAACCGGTGACTCGGATTCACGCGGCAGCAGCTCCAAACGGAAGCGCATGGGCGGGCCAGGTTCGGGGGGAAGTTGGCTGATGTCGAACGTTTTAGTCAATTTTCCCAAACCGGAAAAAAAGCTCAAGACAATGGGGGAATTGATGATCTGATCAACCTCGTAAAGATATATTGTCTTTTCGTCAGGGACATAAAGCCAAGCCTTCTCTGCATTTATGACAAACTGCTGCTTGGGCTCGCTATAGTCCCAACGGATGGAGCGCGGTTTAAGAAAATACAGTTTTCCTTTGGCAGTTGTGCCGAGGCTTGCAGCACGAGAGCGGGTTTCTTGGCTAAAATCAGCACGTATAGACCTGGTTTGATCGTATTGCCGCTGAACCTTGGCAACGAGTCCTGATGTGGTCTCTTGGCCATGAGCCTGAACGCTCTGGGCGAGGAAGGCGATTAAGACGCAAAGCGCAAAGCGCAGAGCGCTCTGCGCAGCAGGCAGCCCCGCGACTTCGCTCGGGACAGGCAGGCAGCAGGAAGTAGACACTTTCATATTCGGCTTTTGACCTCTATCTATAAACTACACCTTATGAAGAATGAGTCGTATTTCGCTAGGCGCCATGCGCTTTGCGCTCTGCGATTACTTCGGTGGCAGGACTTCCCGCGGCTTGCTGCCATCGGTTCCGCTCACCAGACCTTGACGCTCCATCATCTCAATCATACGAGCAGCTCGATTGTATCCCACTCGTAGACGTCTCTGTATCATTGAGATCGAGGCCTGCCGGGTTTCCATGACAAGATTGACCGCATCTTCATACTTCTCATCAATCTCATCCTCGGTATCCCAATCTTCAGACTTTTCTTTATAATTGAGAATTGTATCGTCGTAGTCTGGTTTCCGCTGTTTGCGCAGGAAGTCCGTTATCCGCCTGATCTCCGTTTCTGAGGCGTAGGCACCGTGAATGCGCTGTAACTTTGCGGTTCCTGGAGGCAACATGAGCATGTCGCCAGCCCCAAGCAGCGCCTCCGCCCCGTTTGCATCCAAAATGGTGCGGGAATCAGTCCTGGAAGAAACTTGGAAGGAAATGCGTGCCGAGATATTAGCTTTGATGATGCCGGTAAGGACATCGACCGAAGGCCGCTGAGTGGCGAGAATCAGATGAATACCAGCTGCTCGTGCCATCTGAGCCAGACGGATTATAGACTCTTCCACGTCGCGGGAGGCCACGATCATAAGATCAGCTAATTCATCAATGATGACAATGAGATAGGGTAATGTTTGCTCCTCGGCTTCCTCAGACTCCCCCGTTGGTGGCGGAGTTTGCAGCCGTGGCTTACTCTTTTTGGCCTTCAAAACCATCTGGTTGTACCGCTCAATACTGCGGACTCCTTTGAGGCTCAAAAGCTCGTAGCGTCTTTCCATCTCGGCCACCGCCCATTTGAGGCCAATATTGGCCTTTTTGGCATCAGTGACCACAGGATGGAGCAGGTGTGGTATGCCCTCGTAGGCCGTGAGCTCAATGCGTTTCGGGTCGATGAGCAAAAGGCGGGCTTCATCGGGGGTGGCCTGATAGAGGAGGCTAATGATAATAGCGTTGAGGCAAACACTTTTTCCCGTGCCAGTGGCACCGGCGATAAGCAGATGGGGCATTCTGGCAAGATCAGTTACCATCGGTTTGCCTGTTGTGTCTTTGCCGAGGGCTAAAAGCAATCGTCCTTTCTTCTTGCTGAAAACAAGGTCATCGACGACATCTCGAATAACCACCGGCTGACGACTGACATTGGGGATTTCTATGCCGAGTGTTCCTTTCTGGGGAATTGGCGCTACAATTCGGATGCTTGCTGCTTTCAAGGCTAAGGCCAGGTCGTCGGCCAGACCAACTATCTTACTTATTTTTACACCTGGTGCCGGTTTATATTCATACATAGTGATCACCGGTCCGGGAGAAACCTCGGTAACTTCTCCTGCCACCCCGAAGTCGGCGAGTTTCTTTTCCAGAATCCTGGAGTTCATCACCAGGCTTTCCTGATCCGGAGTGTCGCCCGCTTGGTCGATCGGATCCAGCAGGGCGATATCCGGCAGCCGGAACTCGCCTTCGGCTGCCATGAACTCGAACTGTGCCTGTTTCTGTTTGGGGACCTCTCGCTTCTTCTCTTCTTGGGTCTTAACCACTGGAGCCTTGGTCCCGGTCTTTCTACGCTTTTTCTCTTTCTTAGAGCGCTGATTTCTCATGTCCTGCAGAGTCTGCCAGAGTCTTGTGAAACCTGCATTCAGGCTAAAAGCGGCGCGGGCGAGGGAAATGGGGGTTGCCAATAGGATGGCCACGATGGCAACCAACCAGAGCAGGAGGTAGGCACCCGTCGGCTTGAGATAGTATTGCAGATACTTCTTCAGAACCAAACCCAATATGCCGCCACTTCCTGGCAAAGGCTCGCCCCAGAGCCGAAGTGCGGGCCAATAAAGCGCAGCCAAACCGCTCGAGGCAATGACGAGCAGGGTACAGCCGGTGGCGAGTAATAGTGGGCGCGAGATTGCCCGCGGCAGGAAAAGTCCCAGGGCTCCAAACAAGAGAAAGGCGGGTAGCCAATAAGCGCTTACTCCTACAGCGACTAGAAGGATCGCTGCAAGATTAGCGCCGACAATACCCACAGCATTTTGAACAGGACGTTGGCCACTGGAGGCAGTAAAAAGGGTTGGATCGCCGCTATTATAGGTTACCAGGCTGAGCAGTAGTAACAACACCAGTCCAAAAAGGCATAGTGCGGTTATTTCTTTCGCTCTGCGGTCTAGTTTGGGAAACATTGGTTCGTTTGCCTGTTTTGCCTACTTCAGCCTGACTTGAAGTGAGAACCGGATGTTCCTGTTAGCCTTGGAGTCAGACAATTTTTCACCCTTCATACTAGAGGTTCCATTCGGTGTCAACTACTACGCAAAGCGCATAGCGCATAGCGCATAGCGTTACGACCAAGCCAAAGAAACAATGTATTAGAAGATGGACATAATGATGGCTTTTTGTCTTTTAAATTCCAATTCATGAAATATCCGGGCTAGTCGGCTCAGGCTCCCCTTTTTCCGCCGGAGGCAGCTTCTCCTGAATTCGCCTCCGGATTTCGGAGATCAGCCAATCTCTATCTCGCCCACTAATGTCCTCGGTGGGTACGGGATCGCCAAGGTAAATCAGCACAGTCTGCGGCCTAATCCTGAACCCCTTTTTGGGCAGAATCGCAAAAGTGCCGCTGAGGCTCACGGGAACAATGGGGCGCTTGGATTTGATGGCAAGGTGAAAACCTCCTTTTTTGAAGGACTGAAGCGTGCCGTCTACAGTCCTGGTGCCCTCAGGGAAAATGACAATGGAAGTCCCCTCGCGTACCCGGGCTGCTGCCAGATCAAGGGTCCTGAAGGCCTCTCTGCGGTTACTCCGGTCAATGGGGATGTAGCCAGCGCCCTTCATGCCCACCCCGAGAAAAGGAATGCGAAAAAGTTCTTTTTTGGCAAGCCAGCGAAACTGGGTGGGAAGATAAGCGAGGAGCGCGAAGATGTCAAATTGGCTCTGGTGATTGGCCGCAAACACGTAAGTTTGGTCGGGGTCTATGTTTTGCAGTCCCTCCACTCGGACCTTCACACCACCTGCAAACAGTAAAATCCGACCCCAGAGCCGACCCATCAGGTGGGAAAGATTGCCCCCACGGCTTATAAGGGCGAAAATCATGGCGGCAGTACCACAAAAGATGGTAGCGAAAAACAGGACAATATAGAATAAGAGAGAGCGCAGCATTCGCAATCCAGGCTGGTTAGTTTTTCGAGTATGTTAAAAGGATTGGCAGCCCTCGTCAAGCACAGTACCTGGATTTCTCCGCTTGATTTGCCTTGATAGAATTGATAGGGTTACATTGTCTGTATGAGCGCATAGTGTCTTGTTCTCAAGCTCCTGGGCCCAGCTCTTCGAGCGTGGTAGGAGGTACATATACCAGCAATCCTCCCTTTATTCAACAATTTCTAATAATTCTGAGATCTTGCTTGTGCGTTACTACCCTATCTTCCTCGATGTTGAGGGCCGGGCCTGTTTGGTGGTGGGCGGTGGAGAGGTGGGGGTGCGGAAAGTCAAGACTTTACTTGATTGCGGTGGTTTGGTGGGGGTTGTTTCCGCTGAAGTTGTAGCGTGGCTGGAGGAAAAAATCCAACAGGGAGTCGTGGAGCTGAAGGGTAGTCATTATGAAGAGCGTCAGCTTCAAGGGTGTTTTCTGGTGATCGCTGCCACTGATGATGTGGAGCTCAACTGCCGCATAGCTCAAGACGCAGAGAAAAGGGGACTGCTGTGCAACGTGGTGGACTATCCCCAAGAGGG
>JAUWKY010000339.1 GCA_030613915.1 Syntrophobacterales bacterium | reverse complement strand
ATCCAGTCATTCTTAGAATCTCAGTAACCGAAAATATGGGATTTGTTTTGTGTTTCGTACTTCGATATTCGAATTTAATAAATACGGCTATGGTGGGCAATGGTTGCCGCAAGATTGACCGAGAAACGAAAAATACAAAATGGCGCTCTGCCCGGTACCTACAGGAGTGTCTTCAGGTCCTGCAGACTTCCTTCCTGGAGCGCTTCACTTAATTCTTTGAGTTTGAGGCGGTAGTAGGCAAGAACATGCACCAGCGGTTTGCGGTTCGCCCACAACCGCTCTGTTGCGTGTGGAGATACTTTGGCGACAAGTCTGGTAATCTCTTTGAGCTCTTTACTCGAGTACTCGTCTATCTCGTCTACATAGCCACTCACCTGACCAGCAGCCTTGCAAACAAGACTGAGAAATATGATGGGAAGATCCTCGAGGACCGCAAAAAGGCGGTCGTGAACCTCTGCATCCATTTCCTCGACCTTACAGCCAGCCCCCTCCCAGATTTCTCTGATCCGTTTGACAGCCTCCTCGTCTCGCCGATCGCCTGAAGTTAGTATACAAGGTCTGTCCTGAAAAAGAGCAGGATAGGCTTCATCAATATCTTTCTCCTCTTCGAACACAACCGGATGGCAGCCGACAAAAGGATTTTCTTGTGGTAGTACTTCTGCGGCTTTTTCCAACACAGGTCCTTTTATCCGACCTACGTCGCACACAACGGCTCCGACCTGCAGATGCGAGGGAATGTCGGCCAGAACATCCAAAGTAGAGTGCGTGGGCACCGCCAAGACCACTAGATCGGCCTGGGAGAGACCCTGTTCGAGATCGGCCACCGTCTGGTCGACAACATCGCGATGTAATGCTTTGGTAAGTGCGGTCGCATCTGTATCTATACCGATGACCTCCTTGACTAGACGCTTCTTACGAAGCACCATAGCAAGTGATCCCCCCTTCAATCCCAACCCAACTATTGCTGCACGCTCAAACTGTTCTGCCATGCTCCTTCACTCCGTTACATTGGTGTGGCTGAAGATGACACATTACCCCCGTATCGTTTCCTATTGCTAAGGATCGTCCTCACCTGAGTACCATAGTCAGACATGCCTGTCAAAGCATTTTATCTAATGTAGACGGTCAGTTATCAATGCGCTTTTCTCATTTCTCATAACCCCTATTAACTTAGCTCCGCAAAAATCTCCTCTCCCCTTGGAAACTATGTCACAATTCGCCGAACCCGTCATTCCGGACGAGTCCGCCGACGGCGGGCGAGATCCGGAATCCAGTGAAAGTTCAATATAATCAGGTTCTTTCTGGATCCCGGCTCGCGTCCCGCTTGGCGGGCCTCGGCCGGGATGACGAATTGCGACACTGTCTCTTAAGGGGAGAGGGGCATGTAGTTATTGTGCGGAGCGAGATAAATAGGCGTATTTCTCATTTTTCGTAGGACCTGATTGGTGGGATTGGATCGCGACCTGGAGGTCGCTCCTACAGATATTTCACAGATGACGGTCCTAGGCGGGCACAGAGGCCCGCCCCACTGGCACAGAGGCCCGCCCCACTGAGGCTTGCCTACTTTTCACATCCATTTTGACGACGGACAACTGACGCAAGTCTTTGAACCCAGAAAAGGCTTCCTTTCCTTTCTCCTTCTGGGTATCATATTTGGTTAATGATTATACGTTGTCCAAAATGCAAATTTGCGGGAGCAATCAGTAATACAAAGCGTTTAACTGTAGACCAGCCACTGTTTTGTCCGCGCTGTCAGACGCTCATGATCTATCCCGATGAACAACATGTTCCAATCGCGGCTTTCACTAGAAGTGAACGTCAGGATGAACAACCCCGACGAGTTAAGTGGGAGGCGCGAGCCTCCTGGTTGGATATGGCCGCGTTCTGGCAAACCAGCAAGAACATCCTGTTTCATCCTGCAGTAACCTTTACAACTCTAAACTATGAGGCTGGGATAAGCAGTTCCCTTGTGTACCTGCTTGTCTACGGTTCTCTGGGGCAAATCATCGGCCGCTATTGGTTTACTCTTTTCGGTATTAGATACGGCATTTTGGAAGGCAATGCTCTCAGCAACACCATACACTTTGGAGGGGTCGTGCTGCTTACCCCCATCATGCTTTTTGCCTCTATTTTTATAGTTGCAGGCCTGGTCCACCTTGTTTTGCGAATCCTACTTGCGACCCAACGCCCTTTTGCAACGACATTTCAGGTTATGGCTTACGCTTCCGGGGCAACCTCTCTTGTCAATGTCATACCATTTGTCGGCAGGTTTATCATGCCTATCTGGGCCTTGGTTTTGTACTTTGTTGGCCTCGTCAAAGCCCACCAGACCTCAAAGACCAGAGTCTTTTTCGCACTCTTGCTGCCGCTTGTCCTCGCGGGTTTGTTTATCAGTGGGATTGTGCTACTTCATATTGCTATGCATGTTCTGGATTTCTTGGAGGCAATTCAACAGACTCTTTAGTGCCCCGTTATGGACCACGACCGACACTAGCCCGACAAAGCGTCTCTTCTCTTTCCCATTGAACGCAAAGACGCGACCCACAGTCAGGAAAGCTAGGTACTTGAGCCGAAAATACTTGACTCAGTGGCATTTGGCTGAATATAGTTTGTTTGTGGTGCTTGTAAAGACTGCATCACCGCTTCTTTACAGATTTGGATTTGCTGATGAGCTCATCCGGTCACAGCTTCGGCGATATTTTGTACCTCTCAACGTTAATTCCCCGTCATGCTTTGATGCGGGATTATCCATACCTGAGTTGGGTGGCGTCTATCGGAATGGAGGTTATAGCGGTGAAGGAATTAATTGAAATAATGGCGAAG
>JAUWKY010000173.1 GCA_030613915.1 Syntrophobacterales bacterium | reverse complement strand
AGCAGATTGTATCCAAGCGCTTGTTATGAACCACACTGGCCGCAATGAAACAACGTGTGAGGTAGCTTGTGGTAGCGCGCAGACTACCGCAAGATGTTGATGTGGAGTTCTCTGTCTCAAGATTTTAGGTATCTTGCCACTACCTAAACTTGGCCAGAATTATAGGTATGAGAAGGAGATGTGACTTTTCTTGGTGATGAGATACGTAAAGGTATTTCGATCATTACCGAAGTTTGTATTACATCCCTTAATTCACACTCGACTGGATTTCACTTTGGCACAATATTTCGTGGGAGTTAAGACGAGAACCTAGGATGAGGATGAGATTCTCCCCCAAGGTGCGGAAAGAGTGACCTAGCCCGGATATTTCATGAATTGGTGTCGCGAGGACACGAAGATGGGCGTGCCACCGGGCAACTCGGCCCGCGGTCCCGCGGGATTGGTTCCGAGGCGTACCTGAACGGTACGTCGCAGGGTCCGACACCAGAGGACGCCAGGGAGGACGGCCATATCCGTGGTCGTAGCAAGTGATTCATGAAATATTCGGGCTAGCCCGATGGCAGGTGCTTGCCACCTTTTTTGATGAGGATATTGTAAGCCTTCAACCGCCATTGGGGGGGCAGGTTGCGAATGTCGCTGAGTAACTGAACAATTCCCTCGCCTTCCACAAATTCATCATCATAAAGCTTACTCAAGGCGTAATCCCGAATCAGGCTCAAAGAGGGCTCCGTTAGATTGACAAACTTGATGCCTATTCCCTGAAGCTGCTTTTCCTGAGATGCACAGGGGCGACTCCACACTGATTCACCTTGAACCTGAATTGAATTTAGGGTTGCGGGCATGAGAAATTCCAAACCCAGCCTTGCCTGAAGCTCAATGGGCTCGGAGGTGGTAATAAATAAACCCCCGGTGCTCATATTGACTGCTTTTGCCATGACGGTTGGCTTACCGCCATATTCACACCGCACTTGGAAGTCGACTGGAATCCGGAGTCCCGCTCTTTTGCTCCGGGCTGTTTCACTTGGGAACATGTTCTGTATGCCCCGATATTATGAAAGTTTACAAACGGACACATACTGTGCAAAAGTGATACCAACTATTGTCGATAGCTAAAACTCAATAATATCCAACTGTTAGAAAATTAGATCCTTTTCAGCCACAGAAGGATTTGGCCAGATCGCCAAAAGACAATTGACCAAATGGCCAACTATTGTGTGGACGGAGTTTGTATGCGGTGGTTCGTTCTATTGGCGGAAGCCTACTAGGTTGATGGAGCACTCTAAAATAACAAATCCCAAATTCCAATACTCAATGACCAAAACAGATTTGGAATTTGTAATTTCGGTTATTGTGATTTGTTTGATATTTGAGATTTGGAATTTGTAATTTCAATCCCTCCAGTACTCCAAAACAGCTCGCAATCTTTACCGGCAAAGCCATTGAACACTGAATTGGTCCTAAGACTGGTTTTTCAATGTTGAATAAACGTTTGGATGGAAACTAGTCAAAGAGGACACTGAAGACATCTTGCAGTGATTTTACACCTATCATTTCACAGGATTGAACCGTTGGCAGTCGCTCAATATTGCTTTGCGGCAGCAGGCAGCGACGAAAACCTAACTTGGACGCCTCCGTGACCCGAATGTCTGTACGGCCAATAGCTCGGACTTCGCCCGTGAGGCCAACCTCACCCAGGAGGACGGTTTGAGGATCCACAGGCTTGTCCAGAAAACTGGAAGCAATCGCTGTGGCTATGGCCAGATCAACTCCAGGCTCATGAATCCGGACACCACCAACTGCATTTACAAATATGTCCTGGTGTAGCAAAGAAAGCCCTACCTTTTTCTCCAAGACCGCCACCAACAAGGCCAAGCGATTGTGATCTATGCCCATTGAGGTTCGGCGTGGCGCCGCCAGGCTGGATGGGCTCGCCAATGCTTGCACCTCAACCAGAATCGGCCTGGTACCCTCCATAGCTGCTGTAACAGTAGATCCGGGTGTATCCATAGGCCTTTCAGCCAGTAAGAGTTCCGAGGGATTGCTGACTTCCTGCAGTCCACTGTCTTTCATCTCGAAGACTCCGATCTCGTTGGTGGAGCCGTACCGATTTTTTGTGGCTCGCAGGATACGAAAGGCATGGCCGCGATCTCCCTCAAAATAGAGTACCGTGTCCACCATGTGCTCCAGTACTCGTGGTCCTGCAATTGCACCGTCTTTGGTCACGTGGCCGACAAGAAAGACCGGCACTCCCTTCCTCTTTCCTTCGCGCATAAGACGGTCGGCACAGTGCCGCACTTGGGCCACGCTGCCCGGAGCTGATTCCAGCTGGGTCGTATATGCAGTTTGGATGGAATCCACTGCCACCGCAGCCGGGTTAAGCTCATCCATGATACGCAAGATATTTTCCAGAGCTGATTCGGCAGCCACGTATAGATGTGATGAGGTCACCCCCAACCGCTGCGACCGCATCTTGATTTGTAGGGTGGACTCTTCGCCGGATATGTACAGAATGGGCTTCTCGAGACTAGTAAGACCATTGAGAGCTTGAAGCAAGAGGGTAGATTTACCTATGCCAGGGTCACCGCCAATCAGAACAACTGAGCCGAGTACCACTCCCCCTCCCAGAACACGATCCAGTTCCGTTATGTTAGAAGAAAGTCTTCGGCTTTCCTCCAAAATGACGCCATCGATGGGTTGGGGAGTAGCGGGCGGCAGGAGTTCCTTACCACCTGGAGTCGGATCTCGAACCAGGGTTTCCTCCACCAGGGTGTTCCACTGCCCACATCCAGGACAGCGCCCCAACCATTTAGGACTCTGGAAGCCACACTGCTGGCAAATGTGACGACTTTTTTCTGCACGCGCCATAGGGCCACCTAATATTCTCTAGCCCGGATATTTCATGAATTGCTGTCGCGAGACCACGAAGATGGGTGTGCCACCGGGCAACCGCAGGGGGTTGGTTCCGAGGCGTACCTGAGCGGTACGTCGCAGGGGCCGACACCCGAGGACGCCAGGGAGCACGGCCATATCCGTGGTCGCAGCAAGTGATTCATAAAATATCCGGGCTAAGTTCAAAGGCTAATTGAACATGCCCCTCTGAAGTTGTTGGCTCAAGTTTGGCCGGAACACCTTGCCTTGTCAAGCCATTGTATAAGAAAGTCCGTTGTCAAAGCCGCATAGCGCATGGCCATACCCTATGCCTCCTATACAACTGACAACGGACCACGGACCACCGACATCTAGGCCAAGTTGCCGTTGACAAACAATTGTCTCTATGATTAAATTTGAGACTTCAGTCTTTCCGCGCCTTAAGGCCTAGGTTAGGAGTTCGTGCGGTTTATCTCACCTCAGAAATACCCCGTGAGCCAACGGTATGGACTCACCCTTTTTGGGGTGTCGAAAGATGCTGGCTGGCCAATCCCCTTTTGAACCCGGAAGGAGTCTCATGATGGCGGAAAAAAATATCATTGAGGTTAGTGACGATACCTTTGAGCAAGAGGTGCTCCAATCAGACACGCCGGTTCTCGTTGATTTCTGGGCGCCATGGTGCGGACCCTGTCGAGCTATCGCTCCTGTGGTTGCTGAACTGGCAGCAGAGTACGAAGGCAGTCTTAAAGTGAGCAAATGCAATGTGGATGAAAGCCCCAAGACTCCATCCAAGTATGGCATCAGGGCCATTCCCACCCTGATTATTTTTAAAGAAGGTAATGTATCCGAGCAGATAACCGGAGCTGTCTCCAAATCGCAGATCGATGCTGCTATAAAAAAGGTCATATAGCCCGTTGCTGACCGTTTGACCCGGATTGGTCTCCGTCAGCCTAGAGATTGCCTGGAAAAAAATCTTTAAGCTCAGATCGAACGCTACACTGAAAAAGAGGCCGAGTCCCTTTCGACGGGTGTCTGGGGGCGAGGCCTTTTCTTTCTGAATGTCCTAGCCCGGATATCTCATGAATCACCTGCTGCGACCACGGATATGGCCGTCCTTCCTGGCGTCCTCGGGTGTCGACCCCTGCGACGTACCGCCAAGGTACGCCTCGGAACCAACACCGCGGTCCGCGGGACGGTTGCCAGGTGGCAAGCCCATCTTCGCGGTCTCG
Organism: Syntrophobacterales bacterium; assembly: GCA_030613915.1. Lineage (GTDB taxonomy): Bacteria > Desulfobacterota > Syntrophobacteria > BM002 > BM002 > BM002. The sequence continues at coordinate 1,677 of JAUWKY010000173.1, read as the reverse complement.
CGACAGCAATTCATGAAATATCCGGGCTACAAACCTTCCAACAGGCTGAGATGATAAAGCGGAATCAGAAGCTTCCCCTCACTGCATTTGTGTTGTTTTTTCTCTTGCTCATGGGAGGATTGACTGGATGTGGATGCCTTTTTTGGGAAAAAAGGACTGACACTGCAGAAGAGTTGGCTGAAAAGGGGATGGAATACTTCGAGGAGGAAGACTATTACGATGCCCTGCAAGCTTTCACTACCCTTAAAGAACGCTATCCTTATAGCCGCTATGCGATCCTCGCCGAACTGAAAGTTGCTGATGCCCATTTTCATCGCAAAGAGTACGCAGAAGCCATTGCTGCCTACGCAGACTTTCTTCAGCTTCATCCCAAGAATGATGTAATCCCTTACGTGCTGTACCAGATCGGCGAGTGTTATTATAAACAGTTACTGGGCGAAGATCGTGATCAGACGCCGACCCACCGGGCCATATCGGCTTTCCAACGGCTCCTAAAAGAACAACCCAACTCAACATATGCGAATAAGGCAAAGGAACGAATTCAGGACTGCCGTAAACTCCTGGCACAACATGAGCTTTATGTAGCAAATTTCTATTTCAAATCGAAGCACTACGAAGCTGCTCTCAGCCGCTTTGAGGGTGTGTTGGCAGGCTACAGGGATGTTCTGCCCCTAGATAAACGAAGAGACGTTGCGAACCTTGTACTCGCCTGCAAGAAAAAACTCTCAGAGCAGATTGGGGAAGGCGTCAATGGCAATTAGAGTTAACCCTAACGTTGCAAACCCACACCGGCTAAAATCGCTAGGCTCGCGCTATAGTACCCCATCTGCGGCTGTGCTCGCCTCGCCCAGGATCTCACGTACGGTGAAGTACGCTTCGTCCTGACCGAGGCTGTGCGCAATCCCGCCCTCGGCGGGAGCGCACTCTAGGGCGTTTTTCCTCGGAGTAGGTCTGCAACGTTAGGGTTTAGATAGCATTTCGGAACGGTATTTGCAGGCAGTTCATAGCGAACGTAAAACAAAAAAGACTTGACAGTGCAGGGTCTGTGTTTTAGATTGAAAGTACACGTTAGTGATAGCCAGCGATTTGCGAAACTTCCTGCCTGAGGAGTTTTTCCAACAACAATAATTCGAATCCTGGCCAGTAAGCCGCCAGCAATCCCAATGAGGTCTTTGATTTCAAGTAAGTTCGTGCCAACCGGAGGCGACATTCCTGACGGGCATCTGTTGCAGCTTTATAGTGCTGGTACCATGCTGGCGGACGTTCAAGAGGACAATATAACGGAAACAGAAACAATGTTTGAAATTGGCGCAACACCACGCTGTGCCCCACTCTATTGAGCCTTTCATCAAAATCCTTGCCGAACAGGTTCCTGCTGAGTTCAAGTTGCGTTGCGGCGTAGCCTGGGATTGTTCACTGTGATTCAAATGCGTCAAGAATAAACAAACGGCGGAAAAGACTGACAAATAGTTACCTAACGACTAGACGAAAGGAGAAATGCCCGGCGTAACAACTGGGCAGCAAAGTATGGATCTCGTACAACTTAAAGAACAGAACATTAAAGGTTTGATACAGATGGCCAAGGAGTATGGTGTTGAGGGCTTCAGCACCATGCGTAAACAGGAGCTAATCTTTGCGTTGCTTCAAGCACAAGCAGAACAAGATGGCTTGATTTAC
>JAUWKY010000201.1 GCA_030613915.1 Syntrophobacterales bacterium | reverse complement strand
CTGTTGAAATAATCGTCTTTTTCCGGCTCAGCACAGCTGGGATGAGATAAGAAAGGGTTTTTCCTGTGCCGGTCCCAGCCTCTATTATACTCTCCCGTCCCTCACCGATGGCTGCCTCTACCTCCCGGGCCATAGTTTCCTGGATAGAACGGTATTCGTAGTCGCCGAGAACCTTGCTCAACAGACCATTTTTCCCGAAGATCTTTTGCATGGTTATCCCAAAGTTGAAAAATATAGAACAATCAGCACGAGTCCTAATCGCCGCGCCCCCGCGTCACCTTGTCTCCGCGTCGGTGCGACTAAGACTGAGATGTGTGGTGTTAAAGGTAGGAGATATTTACGACTCTAGCCTACATTGGTTCCGCATCCAAGTCGCCTTTGAAGAATTCATCGATGGTAGGTCTGGTTACCTCAGTGGTCTTGGTGGGAGCTGTTCCTTCTTTAAACGCTTCAAAAATGGCCTTCTCGTCGCCAGGATTGGCCAGCTGTCCTGTCTCAGGATCTATCCTCGCAAACACTACATTTTCCGGCACTGCAAAGACCTTTACCGGTTCTTTATCGAGGATCTTCCGAGAAAAGTCTACCCAAATGGGGCTGGCAGCTCTCGATCCGGTCTCATATTTTCCCAAGGTTCTATCGTCGTCAAATCCTACCCACACACCGGTTACATATTCAGGTGTAAAACCTATGTACCAGGCGTCCCGCAAATTATTGGTAGTCCCGGTCTTTCCAGCATTGGGTCGCTTGAGTGCGCGTGCCCGCCAGCCGGTGCCATATTTGACCACCTCCTGGAGCAAGTGCGTCATAATATATGAAGTATCTTTGTCGAGTACTCTTTCCCTTTGAGTCTTGTGCTCCTCCAGCAGATTGCCATGGCGGTCCAAAATTTTCGTGATAAAGATGGGGCTTACCAGTTCACCCAGGTTAGCAAAAACTGAATAGGCATTGGTAAGCTCAATCAGAGAAAGCCCTGAAGAGCCTAGAGCTAGAGATAAGTCTCGAGACAGAGGTGCAGTGATCCCAAACCGACGAGCATAGTCTATGAGATAATCAATACCTATATCTCGCACGATCTTGATGGTTACCACGTTCCGCGACAAGATCAGGGCGGTGCGGAACAGTGTGGGTCCATAAAATTTTTCCTTATAGTTTTTCGGCTTCCACTTATAGTCCATCTGATCGTCGGTATAGATGATCGGCGAGTCTATAATAATGGTGGCGGGGGTATAGCCCTTATCCAGTGCTGCAGCATAGGTGAACGGTTTAAATGAAGAACCCGGTTGGCGTCGAGACTGGATAGCACGATTGAATTGGCTGATAGTGAAATCCAGTCCGCCCACCATTGCTTTCACATGACCGGTACCGTTTGCCATACAAAGCAAAGCACCTTGAACATCCGGCTCCTGCTCCAAGGCAAGAACCCAGCTACCGGCTATGGTGTCCTGTTCCTTCAAGCGCACCAGGATAATATCGCCAACCTTCAGAACCTTGGTCGGATCGCTAATTTTCACGGTGCCATAGGCGATCTCTGGATCAGGCGTGCGAGCCCACTCCATGTTTTCCACAGGAAGAGTGCCCACCCCTTCACTAAGCCTTACGGACGCATTTTTTTCTTCCCTGGAGACTCCGATCACTACTCCCTTGACCACAGCTCCCTTCTCTAACCCTTTTCCTTCGGCAGACTCCTTCAGGTTCTGGAAAAACGCTTCAATTTCCTCAGGGGCCAGGTGGCCGAGAGGTCCTCTGTAGCCCTGGCGCTTATCCAGATTGTACAACCCTTTTCTGATGGCTTGTTGCGCGTTTTTCTGGTGAGCCACATTCACTGTGGTGTAGACTTGCAGTCCCTCGCGGTATAATACTTCTTGCCCGTATTTCTCCTCTAGATATCTCCTAACGTGCTCGGCGAAATAGGGTACACTTCCGACATTCCAGTCCTTACGCGCCTTGATATCAAGATCGTAGGCCAGAGCTTCAGCGGCTTGGTTGGTAGTGATGTATCCAACGGCCACCATTCTGTTCAGAACATAAACCTGCCGCTCTTTTGCCCGCTGAGGGTAACTATAGGGTGAGTAGCGACTGGGAGCCTGAGGCAGACCAGCTAGCATGGCACACTCGGCGAGGTCCAGTTCCTCCACGTTTTTGCTAAAATAGTTCTGCGCCGCAGCTTCGACACCGTAGGCGCCGTGACCAAGATAGATTTGGTTGAGGTAGAGGAAAAGAATTTCCTTCTTGGATAGGTATTTTTCAATGCGGTAGGCAAGGATTGCCTCTCTAAGTTTCCGAGTAAAACTCCTCTCAGGGGTCAGCAGTAACGACTTGGTAACTTGCTGGGTTATAGTGCTGCCACCCTGGACAATGCCCCCCGCTTTGATATTTTTCCACAGGGCCCGCAGTATACCAAAGAAATCAATCCCCTCGTGTTCAAAAAAGCGCGAGTCTTCGGCTGCCACGAAGGCATCTATGAGAGTTTGAGGAATTCTCTCCAGGGGAACCACAATGCGGCGCTCCAAGGAATACTCCGCTATGGGGCTACCGTCATCCGCATATACGGTGGTGACGATACTAGGCTGGTAATCTTTCAGAGAAGAAATCTGGGGAAGATTCCGGGTGACTCGATAAAAACCGTAAGCACCGCTTCCCAGCAGCACAACTATGAGGACTAGTGAGGTCCAGACTATAAATCTCACTCCTCGCCTTCTGCGCCTTTTGCCAGAAAACTGCGGTCTGGTATAGCCTCTTAAGATTGCCAAGCTCTTACCTCGGTTGGTGAATGGACATTTTCCGTTCGCATACAAAAATTTGAATTTTAAAGCACTATCATACTGATGTCAAAAGCATTTATGAACAGGAAAAAACAATCCTTGATCCAGTTTGCCTTTTTGGCAATCGCCCTATCAAGGTAGCAGATTTTCCTACTCATCACCAGAGCTTACAACCTACTCCGAGGAGAAGCCAGATTTTAAGGCTGCGCAACCAAACTCTTTCCGCTAGAATTAGTCAACTTTCTCCTGCATATGTTCCGAGAAGGCTGACTTGCTGGAGTCCGGATGCTATCCGGTCTGCCTGAAAGGATGGAAAGACAATGGACTTACCTGAAAATCAAAATCGCCCCCTGAATATTGCTCACCGAGGTGCACGCTCCCTAGCTCCAGAAAACACCCTGGCTGCGGCTCGTAAGGGTTTGGAGGTTGGCGCTGACATGTGGGAACTGGACATCCAGATGACCGCGGATGGAGAACTTATCGTCATTCACGATAGCACTCTCAAGCGTACTTCAAACGTCAGGGAGGTTTTTCCCAGTAGAAAACCATGGCTGGTCCATGAGTTCACACTTGATGAGATTCGCCTTCTTGATTTTGGCTCTTGGTTCACGGAACAGGATCCCTTTGGTCAAATTGCCGCAGGTGTGGTTACGCCCGCCGACCTCACGAGTTATGCGGGGGTGCCGGCTCCGACACTTGACCAGGCACTCTCTTTTACCCGGAAACATAACTGGCGAGTCAACGTGGAGATCAAAGATTTGACTAGAAAACCAGGCGACACCCAGATTGTTAATAGAGTCATGGCTCTTGTAACGGAACTGGAGATGGAGGACAGGGTCCTTATCTCATCTTTCAATCACGACTATCTAGCCCAGATCAGGGAAGCGCATCCCCACATTGCCACAGGAATCCTGGTCTCAAAACCGCATCCTCAACCAGTCGCCTTGTTACAACGGTTTCGCGCCCAGGCTTATCATCCTCGCCTCTCTTTCCTTTTGCCAAGAAAAGAGATTGCCTTCCTCAGGAGTAAGGGTTTCGGCGTCAACGTCCGGACCGTAAATGATAGGAAAACCATGCAGAAACTGGTGCAGGCCGGTGTGAGCGGCATTTTCACAGATTTTCCCCAGGTGCTCACTTCGGTCTTGGCTTGCGGCGCGGGGGGACAAGAGATTGAAGGAACTACTCCCGCGGGAGAACCTCAACCTCCACAGGGGGAAAAGTAAGTGGTCACACCCTCGCACAAGATCTCTGCTGTGGATGCTGGGCAGTGCCGTAGCGGCCTATGTGGGCCGGATGTCTCTGCTCAATCGGAGGTGATATTCTCTTCCAGGTAAGCCAGGCTATTCCCTATATCCTCCAGGGAGTTCATTTCTAATACCGCTGGAACACCCATGTCAAAACAGCGCTTATAGACGGACTTGTGGATTGTGCCGCCACCCAGGGGCAGATGCTCATCTTTGGTTCCGGAGTTGTCGTGCAGGTGGATTCCCGCCAGGTACGGTTGGAGCTGTTCCAAATAGGCCATGAGGTCCACTGCGAAGGTGTTGGCATGGCCGACGTCGAAAAAGGCCTTGAGGGTTGGGCTTCCCACGCTCTCGATGAGCTCAGCATGTTCGTCTCCGTTGCATATAAGGGGATGGTTCTCACCGTTCCAGCCGTTCTCCAGAGCAATAGTTACCCGAGCAGCTCCAGCCTGTGCAGTGAGCCACTCCAGGCTCTCCTGCAAGCACAGCCTGGCCTCTGGCAAAAATGAAGCCGGATAATTCCGGTTCAGATTGCCCGCATGGACAACAAGGTACTCTGCCTGCAGATAGGCCGCCAACTCGACACACAGCTGGATTTGCCGCACTGCTGCTTCTCTAAGATGGCGATTGATGCTCGCCATGTTAATTTCGATGTAAGAGGAGTGAACCAGAGGGCGCAGTTTATAGTAGTGAAGGAGGTGTTTGATTTCTTGCCAGCGGGCCTTGCCACCGATGTCAGCCAGATTCCAGAAACGCTCGGCCACGATCTCCAAATACGGTAGATCCAATTCCCTGGCGACGGCCGCCATTTCCTCTATGCTTTTGTCCTTGACGTGAACGGAGAGACCAAGGTGGCGCCGCCACCATAGCCCATTGCTCCCCATAACTCAGCCCCTCATTTTGCCATCGCCTTTTTCACCGCATGCAA
>JAUWKY010000012.1 GCA_030613915.1 Syntrophobacterales bacterium | reverse complement strand
GTGAAATCACACACGTCACTCTCTGACAACTTGGCAAAACACTTCAATTTGACCTTCATGGCGGAAAACTCCCTATCAAGGTGGGTGTTTCTGGCAAAGAATCTACTCCGTAGATCAAGCTTAAGAATAAGCCAATCCGCTTTCAATACGAAAAACCACCATTTGAGTAGGAATTTTCTGCAAAAAAAGAGAGAGCAAACTGGAGATTACATCCCTTAATCCACACTACTGCTCCCAGTGAATCTAGCACAAAATGTGGAGGAACTTTCTTGAGGGAAAAAGTGTGGAGAATGATGTGTGAGCTCTCAGGAAAAGTGCCTTTAGTGTCTCAATAGTTAGATTTCTGCCCTGTTTTCTTGCTGAAGTTTGTGAGAGTATCAAGCTTGGTCGTCACTACCGATTTATGATAAGAAGAGACTAAGTTACTACCTACCGGCCTTCGCATGCTATCAGAGTCGTGGTTCCAATCCGGGGAGAGGAGATTACCATGGACGGTGAAAGCCCTTTGACTCGCTCTGATCTACTTTCTTGTTTGGAGCTCAGCAAAGCTTTGACCGCCGAACTGGACTCGAAGCGCTTATTCCGTACGATCCTGCTAACAGTCTCGGCACTTCTCCCTGCAGAGCATTGGTCATTACTCCTGCTTGATGAAGCAACGGGCAAACTGCGTTTTGAAATTAGCGTTGAATTGGATCTAGAAATGCTCAAGGATATCCGCCTGTCCTTGGGTGAGGGTATTGCTGGCCAGGTAGCCCTTCAGCAAGAACCCATGATCGTGGCTGACGTGCGCAAATGTGAATTCTTCACGGATCTTGTGGATCAACACTCCAGTTTTACTACCCATTCGATAATTTGTGTACCTGTCATCTATGGGGGACGGACTCTGGGAGTAATCGAAGTCGTCAATCCCAGCAACCTTGGTGCCAGAGCGGTGGCATTGGTCAAACTCATCGCCGATTATACGGCCATCGCTGTTGAGAACGCGCAGCGATATCGACACATTCAAGATCTAGCCATCCACGACAACTTGACCGATCTTTATAACACCCGTTACTTGTATGAGTCTCTACCGGAGTTGATTGAAGCTAGCAAGACCGCCAACTCTCCCTTATCACTCATATTCATGGACCTCGACCATTTCAAGCATGTGGTGGACACTTACGGCCATCTCAATGGTAGCCGAGCCATCCAGCAAGTGGCAGCTACTATTGGGGAATCTCTGGAGGAGCCAGCGTATGCCGTGGCTTATGCCGGAGATGAATTCGTGGTGGTCCTGCCTGGTTTTGACCAGGTCAAGGCCAAATTAAAGGCTGAGGAGATTCGATCACGGATAATTAGCACGGTCTATCTGCTCGACCAGGGTATCGAGGTCCAGCTTCGAGTCAGCTTCGGGATCGCTACTTTTCCGGAACATGCCACCGATGTGACCAGCCTACTTGCCACAGCCGACCGCGAACTGTTTAGCGTTAAAAAAAAGAGTAGGGACGCTGTGCGCCGATATGGGAGGTAAGCTCCCGAAGCCGAAATCCGATAAGGTTGGCCTGATTCCAAAACGCGTCTTCTATATAAGTAATACGCAATGTTGCCATGCAGTGGACAAAGGCAAGGCCTCGCAGAACAGGTGAGAAACTGTGGATTACATCCCTTAATTCACACTTTGCTGGAATCTAATCTGGCACAAAATATTGAGAGCTGTCAACGCTTCCCAGGCTTGGGAAGCGAACCTCCACAAACAGGACACACTTTCTCAGTTGGCCTAATCATCAGATTGGCTTTGCACTTGGAGCATTTGACAGGATGGAGTTTGACTCGTTTGATTTCGTCAGGTTCAAAGGTGCTATCCATGCAACTCTTCCTCTTTGAAAAGAGTGAGCTGTTTCTCAGAAGCCTTGCTTGGAGAGCTGACAATGCGAGAACCAAAACACTCAGAGATTGGATAGTATCTGCTGCAGTCCCAGCAATGGACTTCCTCATCGCCCGGGGACCATGAAAGGTGTTTATGTCTGCGCGGGCACTGTTTAGGGAATCCTGGGGGGGGGTTGCCACCCGCTGCCATGAATCTATCCTCCTCAGATACAGAGGATTGCAAGTGTTGCACGAAAAGGAAGCTGTCAGATCAGATCGTACTCCCTACACGCTCAGTCGGACAGAAGTGTGTGCTTCGAGGGCTCTTTGAATTGCCATTTTCAGTTCGGAGAGGTCAAATGATTTGACCACATAGTAGTCTGCGGCGATAGATTTGGGGTCTTCTTTATATGTATCGTACGCAGTGCAAAGAATCACCGGCAGGTCATAGTGCTGATTACGGATATCCTGCAGAAGTTCTAGGCCGTCGTAGTCCACAAGCTTGATATCCAGAACAACCGCCTCGGGTTGGAAAGAGTCAATCCTCTTCAGAAGATTATGTCCCGAAGCCACAGTGAAGACCTCGTGACCCTCCTCAGAAAGCTCCTCGGTGTAGAGTCGGCGAATGTACTGCTCATCATCCACCAGCAGGATTCTAGCCACGGTCCCACCTCCTTCCCAATAACATAGGAGAGGTTTGTTAGGCTCTGTTCGAGATTAATCACTCTGTTAAGTGTAGAAGGCCCGAGTCTTAGCCAGAAAAAGCACTAGAAGGCGAAAGCAGGGTTTCTTGAAAATGAGAAAGCGAGAAGAGTTTTGAGCCTAGCTAGGATTATATAGCTAAGTCCTGCATCCCTCAAATGCGGTAAGCGCTGAAAATGGATTTCACCTACAGGAGTTATACACAAAGAGTAACCCTTTAGGAGACAAGAGTAATTTTGTTTACAGCCCTGTAACATATGGAAATATTTCTGTATCCTTCTCTTGCATAAAAAATGGTGAAATATCCTTATGATAACCATGTTATTTACAGTCTAACGGTTCAACGACACCTCGGTTTTTCTGCCATTTCCTTTCGATTTCGTACAAAATCACATTGACTTTTAAATTTAGGGGCAAAAGGAAGAAAAGCCCCCACTGACCAGTCCAGCAACGGCCAATGGGGGCTTTGGAGTGAGCCTGAGCCTGTTCCGCCTTGGGAATTTAGAAGGCAGAGGAGAAAATGAGATGAAGGCGAAAGAAAACCCCACCCCTCAGAAGTGGCAATAAGTGTCAATAAGAGGTGGGGTCAAAAGGAGACTTTTGTTCAGGGACCTACTTCATCCCGTCTGATCAATAGTGTAACCTAGGAATATGAGCAAGAAAACAAGGAGGCGATATAGGCTCCGAAGAAAATCCGATCAGACACCGAAATCCCAATTTGGGTCGGTCTCACATATCTGTGATCCAGGTCTGGCACAACAGCAGCAGTAGTATTTCTCCTGCTCAGAATCCGTTTTACATAACAATTCATACCCTGTCGGGCACTTAAATAGCATTTGTTTTATCATGGTTAAACCTCCTATAGCAGTTATGGGAGGGATTGAGCCAACTAGGCTGAAACGTGAAGTATAACTCAGATTTTTTTATAAACAAGGAAGTGATTGTAAACTTTTTGCAGATTAACAAATGGTTGCGGCAAGCGCAACCCTAGCCTACTCACAAACAACCAGGGAGAAAGTGAGGTGGGCAAAAGAAAACCTCAACCAACCCGAAAGCCGACTGGGGTCACTATAATAGTTTAGATTACATCCCTTAATCCACACTCGGCTGGGATTTACTCTGGCACAAGATATTGAGAACGCCCTTCACAAAGTTTATGCCGTGGTCAACGAGGGAGAAGGTGAGGGCAAAAAAATTCCCCACTCCCGAATGTTACGAGAGCGGGGAAGTAAGAGACGGCATGAAGAAAAAGCGAGCTTGTGACTCAAAACCATGCCGCTAAGCGGTAAGATAACTCCGCAAAGACGTAAAGACAAGAGGGCAAAGGTCGAATTTTCAGATGTTCACAGAAAAAAAGGGTCCACGGTGATGTCTGTGAACCCTTCTGTACTGTGGTGGGCCGTGAAGGAATCGAACCTTCAACCTACTGATTAAGAGTCAGTTGCTCTGCCTGGTTGAGCTAACGGCCCGATTGAGCTCGTGTTTGACAATTCTGGGTGCCCAAAAAAAGTGGCGCGCCCGGCAGGATTCGAACCTGCGACCTGCGGATTCGAAGTCCGACGCTCTATCCGGGCTGAGCTACGGGCGCGCAAAGAAAGAACAGGTTTGCTTATAGGAAATCGGTTAGTAATTGTCAAGGTTTTATCGCAAAGCGCATAGCGTTTCGAGCGGGAAAGGCGGGAAAGGCGGGAAAAGCGAGAAAGACAGCTGCGTCCTCAGGTTTGATATCCTTTCTCGCATACTGCCCCTGCTTACCGTTCACCGTTCACCGCTTACCATTACGTCTCGCTTGACTGGGGTAGTCTCTTTTGTTAGATTTTTTCACGCGTGTCTGGCGCGACCGCTATAAAAAAAGGAAAATATTTCTTGACTGTACCGCCGACTGGAGGCGAGGGTCAAAGAAACTGGGAGGAGCCCTATGAAACTACAGGGAAAGAAAATAATCGTTCTCGTAGAGGACCTCTACCAAGAGATGGAAGTATGGTATCCTTTGCTGAGAATGCGGGAAGAAGGTGCTGAGGTTACCAGTGTGGGTACGGAGGCGGGGGTGACTTACAAGAGCAAGGGAGGGTACCCGATTACGTCGGATGTAGCTTCCCGTGATACTGATGTCAACGAATACGACGGGATTATCATCCCTGGCGGATATGCTCCCGACCTTATGCGTAGATATCCGGCCACAGTGCAGTTGGTCAAAGACGGTTTTGAGCAAGGAAAAGTGGTGGCTGCCATCTGTCATGCGGGCTGGATGCTAACTTCTGCAGACATTGTCAGAGGTCGGAAGGTCACCGGATTTTTTGCTATTCGGGATGACCTGGTTCATGCTGGCGCTGAATATGAGGATGCAGAGGTGGTTGTAGATGGTACTTTGATCACCTCCAGAAAGCCCGACGACCTGCCCGCTTTTTGTCGTGAGATTATCAAGGCACTTTCTTAGAGTGTCGGTTGTCCGATTGTATTAGTGACAGTGACAGATGGATTGTGAGGCACGAGATGTGCATAAACTAGTCATGTTTAATCACAAGTTTCGCGACCCTCGGACATCAGTGGGAGGTACTGGCGTCTAGTAAGCTGACATCACCCTGGTTTGCTATGGACTATTCAGAACTCACTATGCGCTCTGCGCTCTGCGCTCTGCGTTTTTCGAGATAGTTATGCAAGCGGCATATTATTTCCACATGGTGACCGGCTCCTGTGGCCGGTGGTTTTTGCAGAAGCTTTTCCGGCTGGTAGACATCCTTGGTTTTTTTGTGGTGTGCCTCAAAACGACCTTGCGCTATAGACACACCGGCCAGAGGCTTATGGCTCGCACCTTTATCCAGCAAATATATTTTACTGGAGTCCAGTCGTTAGAGCTTATCTGTCTCATAGCGCTCCTGGTGGGCGGGTTGGTAGTTATCCAGGGTATTTCCCAACTGACCAGGGTGGGTAGCAGGAATGTTTTGGCATCCTTGCTGACTGTGGTGGTTATCCGGGAAGTGGGGCCATTGCTTACTGCGGTGGTGGTCACCCTAAGATCAGGCTCAGCCATCGCAATTGAAATGGGATACATGACCGTACTGAGGGAAATTGAAAGCCTCGAGATGCAGGGTATCGACCCACTGCATTTTCTCACTTTACCCCGCCTAGTGGGGGTTACCGTATCGGTGATTTGCCTGGTAGTCTTTTTTAACGTAGTGAGCATCTTTGGTGGATTCGTCGTAGCCTGGACTTTAGTTGATGTTCCGTTTTGGGCGCTTTTCAGTGATCTCGCCCGTGAGGTCAACGGCATTGACATCATTGTCGGCTCAGTGAAAGCGTTTGTGTTCGGCTTAACCATCGCTTTGGTTTGCATGTATCATGGATTCAGGACGGGGGAGGCGATTACTAACATTCCGCCGCAGGTGTCTCGAGCCCTGGTGGACTGCTTCATGTTGTGTATATTTTTCAACGTACTGATTTCGGCCCTGTTCTACCTCTGATCGAGGCAATGGGGTATTACCGGAAGACAGGTCCTCATACATAGACTTTGGTTGGAAGTTGTGGAAGCATCGATCATTGCCTGCGAAAATATGGAGTACTGTGAAGAAGATGGTACTTGTCTCTTCAGTGAGCTGTCGTTTCGCCTGGAGAGGGGGCAGAGAGGTGTGTTGCTGGCTGACCCCCACCGATGTGCCACTATACTGCTAAAAATCTGTGCAACTTTGGTTTCCCCGACCGGTGGTCAGATTTCCTGGTTTGGTCAGAACTCGGATAAGATTGATGGGCCGGGGTTATACAAGCTGCGGCGGCGAATTGGCTTTGTTCATCGAGAGACATCTTTGATCAGCAACATGACAATACTGGACAACATAAGTTTGGGGCTTCAGTACCATGAGGAGATGGTTCTGGAGCAGTCCCACGATAGGGTGACAGAGCTGCTGAAGCAGTTCGAGCTCTATGAGTATCGTTTTTTGCGACCGGCTGAGCTCACGTTTGAGCAACGCCGCCTGGCCGTTTACGCCAGGGAACTGGTTAAGAAGCCACAGCTTTATCTTCTGGAACACCCCTCTCTGGATCTGGGGGAGCGGGTCTACAGCCTGCTGTTAGATGTTTTCAAAACCTGCAGTATTGAAGACGGTTGCGCCTTTTTGGTGGCGAGCATAATACCTGAAGTTATCAATAGATGGGGGGACTGGGTACTGGTCTTTGACAAGGGTCAGTGTCACCACTTTGAAGTGGGTCAGTTCGATCCCTCGATATACCGGGAATCAATGAGGCGGCGCGGTGCGCTTTTGTACAGAGAATGGAGAGGTGAATGAGGCTCCAATATAGCACCATGGAAAGGATGACCGGGGCGTTTATCCTCCTAACCCTGATAGTCTTCTTGTTCACGGTGGCTGTGGTGGGCCGTGGCAAGAATTGGTTTCGTAAACATGTCGTCTATTACACCGCCTTCGAAGAAGGTTATAATCTTGTCTCTGGCTCGCGGGTAAAGCTTTTAGGGACGGATATCGGCAGCGTGACGGCTGTACTGCTGACGAAAAGCAACAAGGTCAAGGTTAGGGTCAAGGTGTTGGCCGAGTACGCCTCTCGTATTCGAGCCAATAGTGTGGCCACTGTGGAAAGTCCGACAGTTATCGGGAGCGAGTACATTAACATCAGACCTGGTACTTCAAAGGCAGCTGTCATTCCACCCGAGGGGCTGATCCCTACCAAAGAAAAGAAAAAATTTACCGAGTATTTGGAAGAGTACGAAATTGGTGCGAAACTGGAGCACTTTGGTAAGATCTTAGAGGATCTAGCGCAGATCACGGATCAACTCAAGGATCCGAAGGGACCGTTTTTCGGGACCTTCAGCAATCTCCAGCAGATAACAGGCACTGTTGAGGCCGGCGAAGGCTCACTTGGTCGGCTCATAAAGAGTGATGAGCTGTACGAGCACATGGATACGTTTGTTGCGACCCTCCAGGAGACGGCCGACTACCTTGTCCGGGCAGGCGTCAATATTGAGAAGGGTTCTGAGCATTTGGAGAAGGCAACGCGCGAGGCCCCGGAAATGGTTGACAAAACCCAGGAACTTTTGGATAGGCTGCTCAAGGTACAGGTCATCCTGGAGAAGGTTATGATGGAGGTGCCCGAAATCAGTGCTCAGGCGAGAGAAGGGATGCAGGAAGTTAATCGCATCTTGGATTCAGTCAAAGAGAACTTCCTCATTCGCCCTAATTTGCCACCGCCTCCCGACTCAGAAACCCACGGCCTCGAAATAAGAGGAGGTCAAAACTGATGTTTGTCCATGCCAGCCATAAGGTCGGTCGCAAGAAAACAATAGCCGTTCTCCTTGCTCTAGGAGCCTTGTTGTTGACACTAGTGGTGGCTTGTGGTGGTGGCCCCAAGAATAAGCTTCCGCCCCGGCTCACTGAGGTCAAACGGTTGGCAGGTGAAGGAAGTTACTGGTTCGAACGCGGATGTTTTGGGCGGGCCGAGCGTTACTTTTACCAGGCGTTGGAAGCCAGCCGTTTGGTGGATGATCTGGAAGAAATGGTTCGAGCCTATAATAACCTGGGTGCAGTGGCGTTGGTTCAAGGCCACTATGTAGAGGCCGGTGAACACCTGCAAAAAGCACTTGAGTTCAACGACCTGCTCAAAAGTGCCAGAGAGGAGGCTTTTGCATTGGGTAACCTGGGGAGTTTGGCCTTCAAGGCGGGGCGCTACCAGGAGGCCGAAGAGTTATGGGAAAGGGCGCTGGTTGTAGCTAAGAACAATCCCCAGAAAAGCGGTTTCGCAATGCATCTGAATAATCTTGGCATGCTCAGACGGAAGCAGGGACGGCTCGAAGAGGCGGAGTCGCTGCTGAAGCGGGCCTTAGCCAGAGCAGAAAGCAGCGGTTATGGGCCAACCATGGCCAACTCCCATATGCAGCTTGGCCTGGTGGCAGAGGCTCAAGGTGACTTCGGCAGGGCTGAAAAGCAACTGGGCCGGGCTCTGGAAATTGACAAAGCTGCCGAAAATGCGATTGGAATTGCCCAGGACTTGGAACAAATTGGTCGGCTGCGCCAGCAACAGCAGTTGTGGGAAAAAGCCTTCCTCGATCTTGATCGCGCCATCCGCCTTAACGGAGCCCTGGGGAAAATGGAAAAGGTGAGTCAGCTTTTCGAGTTGCTGGAAACCAATAAAGCACAGGGAGAAGTGCCGGAGTCTCTAGAGCCCTATGAGGGCCTTCTCGTGCCTCCGGATGATTTCTGGGAATCTCCGCTGTGTCGGTAAAGCGCAGAGCGCAAAGCGCATAGCGCATGGCGTTAAGACTAAACTCAATTGAGGCTGCAGAAAAGTGGTGCTGGGATTAGAAGTAAGGAGAATCCGAGTAGGGGTTCTCTAGAGCGGAGTCAACCGGGAGAATACTGAAACGCTCTACGCTATGCGGCACCTTGGTGCAAATTGGGGTGAGTGAAGGGAATCGAACCCTCGACCTCCGGGGCCACAACCCGGTGCTCTACCCAACTGAGCTACACCCACCAGCAAAACGGGCAGGCTCGTGCCTGCCTTGTGTTTTAGATAGCACACCATGGTAATCCTGGCAAGAATAATTTAATGGGGATAGTGGCCCACTGTCTATGATGCTCGGACGGAACACAGAGGTTTGAAGGCAGTGGGGACGAAAGGTAAGGAGGGACTTCGTTGAAAACCTATTTGGTCACCGGGGCAGCAGGTTTCATCGGCTTCCACGTAAGCCGAGCCCTGCTAGAGCGGGGAGATCGGGTCATTGGTCTGGACAATCTCAATGACTACTACGACGTCTCTCTGAAAGAGGCCCGGCTCGGACTCCTGGAAGACAACGAGCAGTTTACCTTCTACAAGGAAGATCTTGCCAATTTGGATGGACTTGCCAGGGTTTTTGCTGATCATTCCATTCAGGTAGTGTGCAATATGGCGGCCCAGGCAGGTGTTCGCTATTCACTGCTCAATCCGTTCGCCTACCAGAGCTCAAACATGGAGGGGTTTCTCAATCTGATCCACCTGTCAAAAGAGCATGAAGTGGAGAATTTTGTCTATGCTTCGTCTTCTTCGGTTTATGGTAGCAACGAGAAAGTTCCATTCAGTGTCAAAGACAGGGTGGATCACCCAATTTCACTTTACGCCGCTACCAAGAAAGCCAATGAACTTGTAGCGCACACCTACAGTCATCTTTACGACCTGCCTTGTTCAGGGCTTCGATTTTTTACTGTCTATGGGCCCTGGGGAAGACCGGACATGGCGTTGTTTATCTTTACGCGGGCGATTATGAGCGGCAAGCCTATTGAGGTGTACAACTACGGCAAGATGAAACGAGACTTCACCTACATCGACGATATCGTTCAGGGCGTTGAGGCCAGTCTGGACCGCCCTGTACCATATGCCATTTACAATCTGGGCAACTCAAGGGCAGTTGATCTTCTCTATTTTATTGGATGTATTGAGAAGGCATTAGAGAAAGAGGCCGACAAGAAATTGCTTCCCATGCAGCCTGGAGATGTGGCCGAGACCTACGCGGACATTAGGGAGAGCCAGGAAGGTCTGGGGTTTCAGCCAAGTACCGGAATAGAAGAAGGCATAAAGCATTTCATCCGCTGGTACCGATCCTTCTATGGTGTTTAATTTCTATTTTTCTGATTCCTCGGGCCACATGCGGCCGAGTTCTTTGGCAATTTCTCGGAAGCAGCGTCCGGCCAGTTCGTCATATTCAAGATTGCGGTTGAAGCGATGGTAAAGGCATGATCGGCCCACCACGGCGGGTCTGGCACTTACCCGACCGGACCAAACGATTCGATTGGTTTGCAGGTCCGTAAGGTAGGCACTCATTGCTACTTCTTTGTAGCTACTTGTGGGCCCAGGTTCCTCCTTCCCACTATCAATGGCACCGGGTGGATAGAAAGAGGAGTCGCGGTCTGTTTGGATGCTATCAACCGAAGGGGGGACCGGGTCTGGTAAAACTTTAGATCGAGATCCCCAAGAGTCAATAACGACTTTCAAGAGAGCCCTGTAATCGTTTTGGAGAAGCAGTTCAGTGGTGCTGTCTTGTTCAGATTTATCTACGGCCTGGTTTAGGGTAACAGAATTGATACCTTTCTCGGTGAGAGCCTGCAGGATGCCCTGCTCCAGCACAGTCAAGTACTGCTGGCCCAAATCTGTCTTTTCTTGGAGGGTGATGACGAGAACCGGGGCGGAGAAGTCAGCAGGGAGGTGGCGGTTCTTAACCTTGAGATTGGTGCTCACATAACAGCCACTTTGGAGGAACAGGCACAGGATCGCTGCAAAGACCAGTTTTCTCTTCATGGAATAGCCCTCACAAAGGGTTACTACCAAGATACAAAATAGCATGAAACATTTAGCTTGCGCAAGCGAGCCAACGAGGAAGATGAGCCCAAAAAAGCATTTGCACCCTCTTCGGCTAGCCTGTATAAGAGGGAAAAGGATATAATTCACGAAATCAGCGTTTGCGTGAATTATACTGGTTAGGGAGGAGCACTTATGAGTGAGCGTGATTTGGAAAGCGTGAGAGAAAAAAGATCGAGTCGTCGCATTCGTTCCCTCAACCTTACTTCCTACACTCCAAGGAAGGGTGAAGAACAACAATACATCGTGTCCATTGGTCGGACTCTCGACGTAAGCGAAGGCGGTGTCAAGGTGGAAACACACAGGAAGCTGGCCAATGGCACAGAGCTGGAGATGGATATAGCAATTGAGGACAGAATCATCACCGCAAAGGGGGAGGTGGTTCATACGGAGGAGCTGAAAAACGGCCTTTTTGGAACGGGGATTCAGTTTACTGCCATAAGCGATGAAGATCGCGGAAGTCTCCGCTAGGCAGGGGAACTAGGCACTATGGACTAAACACTAGGCACTGAGATAAGGGCGCAAAGCTCAAACCTTGATATGAATATAAGGATTGCCGTGTGCCTTGAGTCTTAGGCCTTGTGCCATTTATAAATTTGTGGTTGACTATCTACAGGCCATGTGGTATTGATCCTCGGCTTATCTAGCAAACTAAATCTTTAGCCTTCACCTCTAACTCCTTGCTCCGGTGTGATGGCCGGGGCTGTTGAATCCGAAAGGAGTCCGGTATGCGTCAGTACGAGACACTCTTTATTGTCACTCCAGACAGTTCCGAAGAAGACCTCAAAGCTGTTGCCACCAAGATTAAAGGTGTGGTCACTGGTATGAACGGCATTGTGACCTCTTACGACGAGCAGGGCAGGAAGAAACTGGCCTATAGTGTCAAGAAACAGAATAAGGGCTATTATGTGTTGATGGATTATGTGGGCTCAGCGGATATCGTTTCTGAGATTGAACGAAACATGAGGCTTGACGATCGGGTCTTGAAGTACCTGACGGTGAAACTCGCAGACCAGGTAGATCCCGAGAGCATTGAGCCAGAAAAGTCCGAGCCTCCAGAGGAAGCAGAGGCAGCTGGGGCCCCGGAGCCAGAGGCAACTGAGGTTCCGAAGTCAGAGGCAGCTGAGGCCCTGGAGCCAGGAGAAGCTGAGTCTCCCGAGGTCCAGGAAAGCGAAGAGAGTGAAAAAAAGGAATCATGATAAAGGAGTAAATGGTGACTTACAATAGAAGAAGACGGGCATTTCCTCGGCGTAAAGTTTGTCGGTTCTGCGCAGACTCAAAGCTGAAAATTGATTATAAGGATTCAAAACAACTGAAATACTTTATTACGGAGCGAGGGAAAATAATCCCCCGACGGATTTCTGGCAACTGTGCCCGACACCAGAGGCAAGTAACCATGGCTGTAAAAAGAGCCAGGCACATTGCCTTGATGCCATACACGACCATTCAGCCGCACTAGCCCGGATATTTCATGAATCACTTGCTGCGACCACGGATATGGCCGTCCTTCCTGGCGTCCTCGGGTGTCGGCCCCTGCGACGTACCGTTCAGGTACGCCTCGGAACCAACACCTTGCGGTTGCCCGGTGGCACGCCCATCTTAGTGGTCTCGCGACAGCAATTCATGAAATATCCGGACTAGTGGAGTAACTTCTCGGTCTGTAAAGTTCTTGCAGTGAGATTTGGTCTTGTTCGCAGTCAACCCAATCATCGCATTCTTTTTGTCCAATACAGTTTTTGAGCCAGCTTCAAAGCGCTCCAGTGACCGCTGAGAGTCGGACCCAGCCACGTAGGGTGCTCAAAGTCGTTTCGTCAGGCATTCGGTTTTCTGGGGGCCGATAATCCTGGTCATCCTGGAACGGAGGTTTTTTCGATGAAAGTCATACTGAAAGAAGATATTCCCAAGCTCGGTATAATGGGTGAGACAGTCCAGGTGGCCCCTGGCTATGGTCGCAACTACCTTATACCTCAAGGAAAAGCCGTACTGGCCACCAGTAAGAATTCTAAGGAACTTGAGCACCAGAGACAGTTGATCCTGCGAAAGGCAGAGTTGATCCGCAAAGACGCTGAGAGTTTTGCCGAAAAATTCAGGGGCTTGACCCTTACCCTCGCCCGCAAGGTTGTGGAAGAGGACAAAATCTACGGTTCTGTCTCAGTCAGTGATATATCCCAGGCCCTGGAAGAGGCGGGTGTAGAGATTGAACGCAAATTGATTAAGCTAGATGAACCTATCAAGAGCTTGGGTGAATTCCAGGTTCCTGTTAAGGTTCATGCTGATGTTACAGCCGAGCTTACTGTCCAGGTCGTAAAGGAAGAGTAGGAATTCACACCCACCCTCCACGCAAAACCGTAAACCTCTTGCAGGACTAGCCCTGATGTTTCATAGATCGACGTGGCGAGACCGTGAAGATGGCTGTGCCACCGGGAAACCGTCCCGCGGCCCCGCGGGATTGGATCCGAGGCGTACTTGAAAAGTACGTCGCAGGGTCCGACACCCGAGGACGCCCGTAAGGACAGTCATATCCGCGGTCGCAGCAGGCGATTCGTGAAATATCCGGGCTGGAAGGACCAGTGAGGCCATGAACGAGCAGGGTGGCGAACCCACGAAGGTTCCTCCTCACAACATCGAGGCCGAACAATCAATTATCGGCGGCATTCTTCTAGACAATGAGGTATTGCCCAGCGTTTTGGAGGTGCTCAGGGGTGAGGAGTTTTACCGGGCGGCTCACCGTACCATCTTTGCAGCGGTGGTCGAGCTGTTCGAGAGGAACGAGCCCTGCGACCTGGTTACGCTGACTGACCTTCTCAGATCCCAGAAAAAACTGGACCAAGTGGGAGGCGCAAGTTACCTGGCCTCCTTGGTTGACATAGTTCCTTCTTCGGCCAATACAAGCCAATATGCCAGGATCGTCAAAGAGAAGTCGATGGCCCGTACTCTTATCAGTCGGGCAAGTGAGATAGTGACACTTGGCTTTGACAGTAGTCTCATGGTAGACGCTCTGCTGGACCGGGCTGAGCAGGCCATTTTTCAAGTCAGTGAAGATCGCATCAACCCATCATTTTTCCCCATCAAAGA